>CAYGTA010000091.1:0-12789 GCA_964352605.1 uncultured bacterium
CGTAATCAACTCTGTAAGAGTTTATGAAGTACCTTTTCGGACTTGGTATAAGATGCAAAAGCCTATAGTAGCAGTTGCTCTATGTTTGAATTTTTGAGGTTGCTCTTTTCAGTGATGAAAGCAGTGTGAAGCTAGCGTTTGACTGCTTTCTTAACGAAGTGATTTTGGTAAATCTCTCCAAATTAAGAAAATTGGTATGTAAACTGCATTTCTAATACCTATTGCACCCTTAACTTTGCGTACTCATTCTTAATCCCATAAGAGCTTCTCCCGATTGTCGGAACAGTCCCAAAGGGACCGCTTCTTTAATAAAGCAGCCAAAGTCAAAAGCCTTTTTGCTGCAATCTTTTCTGGAAATGCGAAAGGATTTAGACTAATACTCAACTGATTTAATTGTGTCATAAGACTGAGTGAGTCAGAGCGTAGTCCCCAAAGCTGTCTCGACTACGTCGGCAAGGTCGGAATTATGAAGCAGTGCGATATTTATACTTCAGCTTAGTATAAGGACATTCAACTTCTCAAAAAACCCCATAATAATAGCTATGGAAGTTTACTATCAAAAAGAAACCTTTATTAGTCAAGATAAGTGGGGCTTAGCGTTTCAGCGAGTTTTTAGTTCTATTTTCTTACAAAAATGCCCAGCTTGCGCACAAGCACCTGTCTTTAAAAACTACTTTGAATTAAAAGAAAGCTGCCCAAACTGCAAGGTTACTTTTGAAAGAGATAAAGGTAGCTCCATATTATCCATGGCGCTATCTTATTTCCTTGTTATTCTTGTATCGCTAGCTTTATCATGGCCAATCTTGGCAAACTTTGGCTTTTTTGATGGCATTACTTTTGTCTTTGTAGGCATAGTACTCATCCTCATTTTTGCGTTTCATAGACCCACAAAAGGCGCCTATCTATGGATGCTCTGGTGCTTTGGTTTTATATACCCAGATGCCAAACTTACAAACGAGATAGAAGAATCTTAAAGAGTATCGCTAAGCTCGAGTTTTCTTAAGCTCTCTAAGTCTAAGTAACCCTGTTTATAGCGAATAGGCTGAGTTAAAATGTCACGCTCGAGTTTTAGTGGGAAACTCAGTTCACTTGGGTAATTAATACCTGTTTGACTCGCAAATAAGGCTGCGTGAAAGCTGCCTAAGCCAGCACTTGCTTGAGAGCCAATCATGACACCTTTATTGTGTTGCAAGGCAAGCTTGAGCATGGCGTTACTTTCACTATAGCCTGTACGTGCAGTCTTAATATTTAAAATATCAAAGGTATCAAAGTCTATTTCACGCTCTAAATCTTTAAAACTAAAACAAGAATCATCTGCAATGATGGGCATGATTTGTTCACGTTTAAGGGCAGCTCGAGCTTTTAGGTTTCTTACAGGTAGGGGTTCTTCTATGTAGGCTATGCCTAGTTTGGCTAGTTGTTCTAGGTGTTTTGCAGCAGTGCTAGCTTCGAGTCCTTCGTTAGCATCGGCGTAGAGGATGACATCTTCACCTTGAAATTCGCTTTGTAAGGCTTTAACCACGTTTTGGTCATGGGTTTCGTTGCGTCCTACCTTTATTTTAAAAACACTAACACCTGCTTCAAAAATGCTTCTCGCTTCTGCCAGCATAGTGTCAAACGAACTAATGCCTAAAATAAAGCTTACGCGTAAGCTTTTATTGGGTCCTGACATTTCCTCAAATAAAGTTGAATTTGAAAGCTTTGCACGCAAATCATAAATGGCAATATCTAGCGCGCCTTTCGCACTGTGGTTGTTGGCAACACTTTGCAGTGCATTAGTTATGGCGTTTGAATCATTAAGCTTTACCCCAATGAGTTTGGGTGCTAAATAATCACGAATAATAGTTTCAATACTTTGGGGTGTTTCACCATAAATAGTGGGTCTTGCAGGTGCTTCGGCAACGCCTGTTAAGCCGTTAGAGCTTACCTTAAGCAGAATATGCTCTAAGCTCTTAAGTTGACCATGCTTACCCCAACTGAGGTCACCCTTCATGGCTAAGCTAAACGCTTGGGTTTCGATGCTTTCAATAATCATAGCCAAGCCTTGATTGCATCACGGACTTGAGCAATGTTTAAGTTACTGGTATTTAGAAACAGAAAAGCTGCATCATTAACGGTTTCATCCAGATAAGCTTTTGCAGCCTCAGCATTATAGTTCTTGACCTCAGCCGTAATGATGGTTGCGCTATTGATAATTGCATCATCAGAAGCACCCGAGGCTTCTAAGCGAGCCAGCTCGTACAAATCAAAAACCTCAGCTGCACCCTCGATGGCTTGAAGATTCTCAATGAATGAACTGTTTTCTAAACGAGCTGCACCTGCTTTATCAAAGGCATCTTGCCTTGCAAGCATACGTTTTAAACGCACCAAAGGTGGCGCAAATAAAAAGACAAAACGAGCAGTCTTAAAAGTCTCATGAGCAGCTTTAACTTCAGGTAAACCACGAATGTTATCAAACACCACCGTACCCCTAAGGGGCTGGTCTAAAGAAGCAAAGTAAGACTCGAGTGCGTGAATCATGCCTGAACCGTATTTCTCTCGGTAGGCTTTGGTTAAGGCGAAGCGTTCTACTCGGTCTTTGACTTGCTCTTGGGGTTGAGCTAAGTCTTGTTGTATTTCAGGAATGATGATGTCGTCAGTGAGTTGTCTGCGGTTTGGTAAAAGTGTAAAAGTTTCTGCGGATGCTTGTAGGGCTTCAAGTGTGCTGCTTTTTCCTACTGCGGTTTGACCTACTATGAAAATTAAAGATGTACTCATGCTAGAGGGTTTTTAGCCTTTTGGCTGCTTCAAACATGGCTTCATCAGTTTTGCAGTAGGCAAAACGAACGAGGTTTTTTGCTAAATGTTTGTGCTCGTCACTGTAAAAAGCGCTGGGTGGTATGGCTACCACGCCTATGCGTAAGGGTAGGTCTTCGCAGAGGGCAATATCATCTTTATAGTCTAAAGCTGAGCTATCTGCTACTACAAAATAACTACCTTGTGGTGTCATGGGTTTAAAAGGAGTTAGCTTTAAAGCCTCAATCAAAATATCCCGCTTGTTTTGAAACATTCTTGCTAAATCAGCAAAATAGGTATCATTGGGTTCATGGGCTTGTTTTAAGGCAACAGCGGTGGCTCTTTGTAGTGGGGTGGCAACGGTAAAGGTTATCCACTGATGTGCCATGCGTACCGCGTGAATTAGGACTTCTGGCCCAACCACATAACCAATTTTCCAACCCGTTACTGAAAAGGTTTTACCTACGCTCGCGACCGTTAAGGTGCGCTCAAAGCCACCCGGTCGGCTTGCTGGTGAAATAAATGGAGTAAAAGCAATATATTCATAAGCTTCATCACTAACAATAAGGGCATTAAACTCAGTGGCTATCTCAATAATAGCGTCTAACTCTTCAGTAGAAAAAATCTTACCCGTTGGATTATGGGGTGAGTTAATAAAAATCGCTTTGGTTTTATTAGAAAATGCGTTGCGTAACTCTTGCATGTCAAGCTGCCATGACCCGTCACTCTGGGGTCTTAAAGGTACAAACTTAGGTACACCACCTGCCATAATGACATCCGCAGGATAAGCATCATAAAAAGGCTCGAGTAGGACTACTTCATCCCCTGGGCTAATGAAGGCTTGTGTGATGGCAAAGAGCCCTTCGGTCGCGCCAACAGTGATCTGTACATTTTTTATGGGGTCCAAGTTTTGCTTAGTTTTGGGTGACTTAATCTTAGCTACAACTTCAGAGAGTTCAGGTAAGCCTGTGAAGGGAGGATATTGCTGGTTTGAACTTGCAGCGTCGAGGTAGGCTTGCATGATGCTTTGTGGTGGGTCAAAGTCAGGGAAGCCTTGCCCTAAATTTACGGCATTGTGTTCTTTGGCTAATCGGCTGTACTTAGCAAAAACCGTTTCGCCAAAGCTGCGAATTCTAGTTGAATACTGCGATTCAGATAGCATGCTATATATCTTATCGTAATCTGCAAAGTAAAAAGAAAAGGAAGGCTCAATTTGATTTGAACCTTCCCAGTAATTTCTACTTTAGCTGCCTTTAATTAATAGCTAGAGGTTTGATTAGCTTGGCTATTAGGCATACCTAAACACAGGACCTTGTGGCTCTAAGTTTAACGTTAGCTATCATTTTTTGAACGCTCTTATTGCCAGCCTACTCTGTCAAAAATACGCACAGCAGTGGGGTTGTTTTCTCCTAAGATGGCAATGTTTAAGTCATCTGCTTTAAAGTCACCAAAGCCTTGTGTTTGCGGTGAAGGCTGAAGCCCAGCAATAACGGGGTACTCGTTGTTTTGGTCAGCAAAGGCTTGTTGCGCTTCAGGGCTTGCTAAAAATTCTATAAAGGCTAGCGCATTTTCAGGATGAGGTGCATCTGCTGCTATGCCTGCACCACTAATATTTACATGAGTACCACGGTCAGCTTGGTTAGGGAAGAAGATACCCACCGTGTTGGCAACAGCATTATCCTCAGAGTCAGCTGAGGCTATGAGCCTAGCTAAATAGTAGTGATTTACCACAGCAATATCACACTCGCCAGAGGCAACGGCTTTTATTTGATCGGTATCGCCACCTTGAGGATTACGTGCCATATTATCGACAATGGCGGCTGCCCACGTTTCAGCAGCTGCTTCACCTGAACTTGCAATTATAGAAGCAAGCAAAGACTGGTTGTAAACGTTACTCGAGCTTCTTATGCAGATGCGGTTTTTCCAGTTGTCTGAGGCGAGGTCTTCATAGCTGCTGAGTTCGCTTGCGTCTACGAATTCTTTGTTGTATACAATGCCTCTGGCTCTGGTGGCGAGGCCATACCAGTGTCCTTGTGGGTGACGGTAGTTTTCTGGAATGGCATTGTTGAGTAGCTCGCTACTGCTAGCTTGAAAGAGTCCTGCTTGGTCTGCTCGCCATAGGTTGCCGGCATCAACTGTTAGGAGTACGTCAGCTGGGCTGTTTTCGCCTTCACTGCGAATGCGTTCTATAAGTTCACTGGCGTCACTTTCGATTAGGTTTACAGTAATGCCAGTGAGCTCTGTGAAGCGTTGGTAAAGCTCTTCGTCACTACTGTAGTGACGAGCTGAGTAGACATTAACAACATTTTGAGAAAATACACTCGAGCTTGTGATTAGCACGAGCAGTAGAAGTAGGCGTTTCATGGTGTTTCCTTTCTGTGTTGAAGACTATTTTAATCCTGAGTATTTTACTCGGGATTAGCCATGAGCAAAATATTACCTACTATTTCTCGGCTTGTCAATACCCGAGTGTTTTACTCGGAATTATTCCGATTTTGCTTGTGGGGCGGGTTTTTTAGAAATCAATCTAAGCTTTCAGCGTTTTAAATGCATTCCAACCTAGCTCCAACATTCAAGCTTTAGACTTTAACTGTGCAAAGAGGAAAGCGTTCAATTCCTCAGCAAAACGAAAGGAAAAAATGAAAAAGAGTGCAATTATTGGTCTAAGTTTAGTTATATTGATTAGCGGTATGTTTGCTCAAAGTCAAATGACTAGCTTTACAGGTACAAGCGTTTACAAACAAGGTATGTCCCTAGAAGATGCTAGCCACTTAGCTACGGTAAGTCAAACTGAGGCGATAGCCAGTGCACAGAGCCTACTGGCTGTAACTACTGAACCCCTCAGTGCAGAGATTACAGTGCTAGACGGATTTATTGTTTGGATGGTGGATATGGGCTCTGACATTGTCTATGTTGATATTAGCAATCCTGAGCTAAACAGTCTTGGCAGTGTAGCAGATGCTATGTATGCAAATGCAGAAGACGATGACGATGACGATGATAATGACGATTACGAAGATAATGACGATGACGAAGATGATGTGCATAAAAAAGATCATGATGATGACCACGAGCATGAAGAGGACGATGACTAAATGCAGCTATCAAAAGCTGCTTACTGTTACTTAAGTAAGCAGCTTTTGATTTTATGCTGTTGGCATTCATTGATCTTCATAGAAACTAATCTCTCACCTAAAGCCGCCATAAAGGTTCGTTGTAAAAAATGCTAATAGCAAGTGCTAAGCTAATCTTTGAGAAGGCAAAAAACTGAAAGGCAAGAAGTTAAAGCAAAGAGGTTCTTAGCTTATTGAGAAAAAAGCTGTAAGCAGATTTAGATTATGAAAACACAAACTCCAAAACCAAAGGCAAGTTCATGACACGCGTTCCTACAACAGTAGTTAGCATCAGCAAGGATAATTATGCGAATTTTATTGGTTGAAGATGATAGCGGCATAGGGGAGCTGGTAAAAGAAGATCTAGAAGCGCAAGGCTTTGCAACGGATTGGGCTGAAGATGGCGAAGAAGCCTACTCACTAAGCCAATCATTCCCTTACGACCTGCTTATTTTAGATGTGATGCTGCCCGGCATAACAGGCTTTGAAATAGTCGAAAAGCTAAGAAGCCAAAAAGACAAAGTACCCGTACTTATGCTAACTGCCCGAGACGGCCTAGAAGACCGCGTTAAAGGACTCGAGCTAGGGGCAGATGACTACTTAGTAAAGCCCTTTCACTTAACCGAATTACGCGCTCGAGTAAGAGCTTTACTTAGGCGTTCTAAAGGCGAAGCCAACAACCTTATTGAGGTGGGGCGGTTGACTTTAGATAGTTCTCAGCGGCTTGCCTTTTGGCAATCTGAAGCCATTGCCTTATCGGGCCGTGAATACGCCCTATTAGAATTTTTTGCGTTCAATGCACACGGGTTTTACCCGCGTGAAGTACTGCTAGAACATGTTTGGTCAGGGGAGGCTAGCATAGACCCGCGCACGGTAGACACCTATATTCGTTATTTGCGCCGTAAATTAGGTGATGATGCTATTCAAACTGTGCGTGGTTTAGGCTATAGCTTTAAAGGCTAATGACATTACGACTTAGACTCACCTTATTTTACACCTTGCTAGTTAGCGTCATTCTTATAGCAAGTGGCCTAAGCATGCACTTTCTTTTTCAACGAAGTCTAGAAAACAGCTTTGACAAAGGCATGCGTGAAAGCGCACAATTCATACGCTCGAGTTTAGAAGCTGAAGACTACGAGTACGAAAACGATGAACTCGAGCTGCACTTAGATGAGCGAACATTTCCAAATAATCAAACTGCTCTAATTTTAGATTCTCAGGGTGAACTTGTGACGATGCTGGGCTCTCAACCGACTAACTTAAGGTCTTTTTTGCAAAGCGCTAGGCCGGGTTTTTCTAGTATTGGAACAACCAGAATATTTGCAACACCCTTAGACAGCTTTACGCTCGTTTTGCTTAAATCGACAACTGACATCAGAGAAACGCTGTGGCAGTTTGACCGCTTGTTTATCATTCTTATTCCTATAGCGATTTTGATTTCTTTTGGCTTGGGCTACCTGCTTGCACGCCAAGCCTTAAACCCTGTAGATAAACTTACTCGGGCAGCCTATGACTTAGCGAACAGGCGAGCATGGCAAGAAAGCCTACCCGAACCCAAAAGCAAAGATGAGCTTTGGCGCTTAAGCAAAGCTACGAACACACTCTTAGCATCCCTAAAGGATGTTATTGAAACCGAAAGAAGATTCACCGCAGATGCTGCCCATGAACTAAGAACACCCTTAACTGTATTGCAAGGCAGACTCGAGCAAGCCTTAGAGCAAACAACAGATAGCAAGGCACGCTCACGCTTACTAAAAGCACACGACGCTGCTGAGCAACTACTCGAGTTGGTCAAAAAACTCCTTTTGCTGGCAAGAACTGAAGCGGGTCAGGGCTTAAGTCGTGAGCAAGTTGCGTTAGATGAACTCATTTTTCATCTGGCTGAAAACATAAAACCCCTTTTTGATGAGAAAGGCTTAGAGCTTAAGCTTAGTCTGCCTGAAGAAGCTGTTTTTGTAAAAGGAGATTACCTAGCTTTAGAACTCATGATAAGAAACTTACTGGATAATGCTCTGAAATTTACCGAGCAGGGCGTAGTAACGGTAAGCCTGAAGCAAAATCAAGATCAAGCTTTAATAGATATAGAAGACAGTGGTAAGGGCATACCATCAGAATCAGTAGATAAACTCTTTGATCGCTTTTACCAGACAAGCGTTAAGCACAGACAAAAAGGAAGTGGCTTAGGCTTATCACTCGTAAAGAGCATTGCTACATGGCATGGCGGCCGCATAGAAGTAAGTAACAGAGCGCAAGGCGGCGCAAAATTCACGATAACCTTAGCCATTGCAACCGCCAGAAAAAGCCACACAGCTAAAGCAAACTAATTCAAAGCATAATAAGACTCGAGCTGACCTAACTCGGCATTTATGAGTTGACTGCAAGCATCCGCCGGAACAGGTTTAGAGAACAAATAGCCCTGACCAGACATAAGCAGACTTTTATGCTGCACAAAATCAAGCTGCGCTTTCGTTTCAATACCTTCAACCACAATATCAAGCTCGAGTTTTTCTGCTATCAGCTCTAGAGAGGTGATTAGGGTTTGGCTTTTTGGGTTTGATAAACTCTGAATGAAAGACCTGTCTAGTTTTAAGGCGTCAATGGGTAGCAATAAGATCTGCTGCAATGATGAGTGACCGGTACCAAAGTCATCTAGGAAAATGCGTGTTCCTAAGCGTTTTAAGGCGTCTAAAGCTTCTATGCTTTGTTCTAGATCTGTTAAAACAATGTTTTCAGTCATTTCTAAGTGCAGCAACTCTGGCCTTAGACCTGAGAGGCTTAGGGCTTGCCTTACATCGCTTATAAAGGCGGGGTCTTTAAACTGCTTAGGGCTAACATTTACAGCTATATTTAAGGGTTTTGCCGCTAAGCCTTGCTTGCGCATTAAACGATTATTAATGGTTTGGCCCCAAATGCAGGCTTGAATAAGTATCCATTTAGAAATATTCACTATTTCGCCACTAGCCTCAGCTTCATCTAGAAAACTGGAAGGCGCTAACAACTTGCCGTCCTTTCGCCATCTTAAGAGTGCCTCAAAGCCAGAGATTTTACCGGTTCTAAGCGAAACAATGGGCTGATAGTAAAGTTCAAATTCTTTTTTGCCCAAGGCAAGTTTTAAATCTTGCTTGATATGTAATTGCTGTGAAATTTGTTTATGCATAGAGCGATCAAAAATCTCAATGCCAGACGCTTGTTTTTTCTTAGCTCGATACATGGCAATATCAGCACTGCGTAAAAGCTCTTCAGGGCTTGCTGTGTTCACCTTTGAAAAGGCAA
The DNA here is from genome assembly GCA_964352605.1 of uncultured bacterium. Classification (GTDB taxonomy): domain Bacteria; phylum Deinococcota; class Deinococci; order Deinococcales; family Trueperaceae; genus JAHEBB01. The sequence goes on from CAYGTA010000091.1 coordinate 9,162, forward strand.
TGCCAATACTTGCTGATAAACTAAAAGTACTACCGTCATTGTACCGCATAGGTAGTTGAATCATTTTTCTTACCTGCTGAGTAATTTCTAGTACCTTTGCTTCGGAACCAACATTTTCAAGCAGTATTGTAAATTCATCGCCACCTAAACGGGCAATGGTATCAGCCTGCCTGAAACTGTCTAATAACCTCCGAGCGATTTCTTTAAGGGCATAATTCCCCACGGCGTGGCCATAAGTATCATTAATTGGCTTAAAGCCATCAAGATCAACAAAAATCACAGCAAGATGCTTGTTATTGCGCTGTCCCATTTTAAAAGCATGATTAAGACGATCAAGAAATAAAGCCCTATTTGGCAAGCCTGTTAGATTATCAAAAAAAGCAGTTTGCCTTAGGCGCTGCTCACTAAGCCTGAGAGCTTGAATGCTTTTATGATGACTCACAGCGTAGCGAATAGCACGCTCTAAAGTTTTTTCATCTAAAGAATTCTTGTTAAGAAAATCAACAGCCCCGGCGTTCATAACCTCTAAATCAGTATCATAATCATCAAAGCCGGTAAGCATAATAATAGGGCAGTCTATCCCTAAACTATTAGCAATGTTCAAAAATTCAATGCCAGTGTAGCCACAAAGATCATAATCAAGTAGGCAAACATCAAAATTACCTTCACTAATACAGGCGAGACCGTTTTGAAAGTCTGTTTGGGTAGTCAGCTTAAAGCTTGCTTTACTACCATCAAGATAGCCGCTAACGAGTGCAGTATCGGCAGAACTATCATCAATCAAAAGAAGATTCACACAATTTAAGTCTTGGTTACTTGATTTTGAAACTGTTCTCACTAAAACCTCTTTCTTGAAGGACAGATCAGCTAAAAGAGGAAGAAGACAGAGTAGGCAAAGATTAAGATACGCAGTATTAGCTCTTTAATAACTTAAGGCACAGGTGTTACAAAACTGTTACAAAGCAGATTTAGAAAGCAAACAACGATAATCATCCTTCACTCACTCGAGTCTGACTGAGTCTTTTAGAACATTCAGTTGAGCCCAAGTGTTTAACTTTCAAATGCTTGCAATCGACTTAGCCCATCCGTTTTTACTTTCCTAGTTCGGCATTTAAAACTAGCTAAGCGGTTTAAATGCAAAAGGCTATGTAACCGTACCCAACTTAGCTGAATCTGAGCAAGATTAGAAACCCAAAATCAAAAAGACAAAAGCTCGAGTTTTTCCAACCTCTGTCCCACAGTTCTCTTTTAAGCTGTTTTTATGAAAAGAGAATTACAGTGTTAGTCGTTGAAGCTTTAGATAGCTTTAGAGTTTTGAGCAAAAAAGTTCACTTTAAGCATTATGCTTCAAGCGTTTACCGGCATAGCTTAGAGGGTGTTTTGGGTACAAGTTTTGAACTGACTTATAGAGCCAAAGGAAAAGCTAAAGAGGAGTACCTAGAAATAGTCTTGACAGAAATTGCTCGCTTAGAAAAAATCTATAGTCGGTTTGACAAAAGCAGTGAATTAAACCAGTGGTTAAGCCAAAGTGAAACACTCGAGCTTTCAACTGAACTTATAGAGTTACTTGAGCTTTCTCTTTTCTGGACTGAGAAAACAGAAGCTGCTTTTCATCCGGGGGTAGATCTTTTTAGTGAGCTTTGGGAACAGGCAGAGTTGCAAAATAAACTACCAAATCACGCTACCTTGTTTGAACTTCGAAAGCATTTTAAGCAAGATTTCGCCAAGTCGAAATCAGATAATAAAGTGCAGAAGGCTTTCCCGTATAAGCTTAATTTTAATGCCTTAGCCAAAGGAATGATTGTTGACAGTGCTGTGAAGCTAGCCATGCAACAGAATGGTATTGAAGAAGTCTTGGTTAACATTGGTGGCGACCTAAGGCATCTAAGCAGAAGTGACAGGAGAGTTGTTGTAGATATCACCAATCCGTTCAATGCTGAGCTTAATGCCAAACCCGTACTAAGCATAGAAATCAAAAATCAAGCGGTTGCAACCAGTGGTGCATCCCACCGTTATTACCATGTTGCAGCTAAGCCCTTCTCCCACATTATTAATCCCAGAACAGGCTGGCCAGTCCAAGAGATGCTTAGCGTAACCGTAGTTGCACCTGATTGCGCTACAGCTGATGTATTAGCCACAAGCTTTAACGTATTAACCCCAAAAGAAAGCCTTGAGCTAGCCAATAAACTCCCAAATATAGGCTGTTACCTCATAGATTCCCAAAATCAAAGCTACACAAATGACTACTTCAAAGCCCATATTTACAGTGAAAGGAAAACAAAAACATGAAAACATCAAAAGAATCACGATACTTAAGTCGGCGCAGCTTCATGAAAAAAGCAGGCATAGCCATAACAGCACTCGCTTTTAGTAAAAACACTATCTTAGCGCAAAGCCCAAACTCGAGTTTTTCAGATAGCATGGAACTCGTCATTGACTTTGAACTCAAATCAAAAGGCAAAAAACCGTATGCCGCTGTCTGGATAGAGGATTGGACAGGCAGTTCAGTTAGAACCTTAGTTCTTTGGATGCAGTCAAACAAAGGTGAAAAATACCTACCTGATTTAAGACGCTGGTACCGAAATGAACGCAATAATACGAACCTAATAAGAACGGTATCTAGCCCTACCCGTCGCGCTGGTCAATACACAGTTGTTTGGGATGGCAAAAATGACAGTGGTCAAGCTTTAGCCGCAGGAGAATACTACCTCTGTGTAGAGTCAGCCAGAGAAGATGGACCTTATAACCTAATAAGAGAACGAATCAACCTAGCAAGCTCGAGTTTTCAGGAAACGTTTTTAGGTAATGCAGAGTTAGGAGATGTCCATGTTGAATTCCGTGAACGCCTCTAAATCAGCTGGTCGAAAACCTTCAGTAACTAGGTCTGGAGCTAAACCAAAACCATTTAGAACTCAAATGTATAAAGTTGCTCGCTGGATGCATGTCTACATGTCTACAGCGACGTTGTTAGTCATTCTTTTCTTCTCTGTAACAGGTATTTTACTTAATCATCCTGACCTTGTTTTTGGGGCTGAAGTTGTTACACAAGAAATAAGCGGCACGCTAGATACCACTTGGTTAGAAGTTGATAATGTTAGTTGGTTAGCTATTTCAGAGTTCATGCGTAATCAGCATGATGTGCAGGGAAAAGTTGCTGATTACTGGCATGACAGCTCAGAAGGCCAAATTAACTTTGTGTCTGCGGGATACTTGGCAGATGTTTACTTTAATTTAGAAACAGGTGTTTATACGCTTTATACCGAATCTCAAGGCATGCTTGCCTTTATGAAAGACTTACATAAAGGCAGTAATACGGGAAGCACTTGGAAGTGGACCATTGATGTTTTTGCAATATTCTTAATGCTTGTTGCGTTAAGCGGATTGATATTAACCTTAGTACTAAAAAAATTGAGAATAAAGGGATTATTAACCATGGTTTTAGGAAGTGTTGTTGCGAGTATAGCCATAGTTCTTTCTATTTAAAGCTCGACATGTATCTTTATCTATGCCTGCCACATTGGCTGCCAATCTTGATATAGACATTAAGGGTAGTAGCTTGCCAAAATTGAAGCAGTTTAATAGCATTTCCACGAATGGTTGCACCATCAGACCATTCGTGCGACCCGGG
>CAYGTA010000092.1:0-12716 GCA_964352605.1 uncultured bacterium
TATAAATCTTTAGGCATTAAGCTAGCTAAGCGCTAATCGTTGTCTTTATTTCTTTATTCATAAAACGCTGACTAAAACTACGCAACCACAAACTAATAAAACGTTTTGCTGTTTGCTCAGTCATGCTAAATTTATCTTCAACAAAAGGTGCAAGATCAAACATGCTTACCGTATCGGGGTTCTTTAAGACATCAAGAAACTCAAAGACGGCTTGCGTTAAAGCAGCATCTTCTAAAAGAAAAGCAGTATTGTATTTAGCTTCTACACTCAACCCTTGTAATTCGCCCATTGCAGAACCTCCGAACTATAGTCTTGCAGACAAACCTAACGAAACTATTACATTCAGCTTTGGTACACTAAAGCCATGCAAAAAGTACTTATATGTAGACGAATACCCAGTTTAGGACTCGAGCTTTTAGAGCAAGCGGGGTTTGACTTGGATGTTTTTGATTCTGATCTTGCTATGCCTAGTGATGCTTTACATAAAAAACTAACTGAGGCTTCTTATGATGCCGTTTTGACGACCTTGGCTGATAGGGTTGATGATGCTTTTCTTGACGCAGCAGGGGAGAGTCTAAAGATTGTTGCTAATTTTGCGGTTGGGTATAACAATATTGATCTTTCTGCTTGTACGCAGCGTGGGGTTAAAGTTAGCAATACCCCTGGAGTGTTGTCAGAAGCCACGGCAGATCAAGCGTTTGCGTTGTTACTAGCTACTGCAAGGCGCGTTACTGAAGGTCATGAGCTTGTTGCTTCGGGTAACTGGAAGGGTTGGGCACCCACGCAGCTTTTAGGTTTAGATGTTACTGGTAAAACCCTTGGCATTATTGGTATGGGGCGCATTGGTCAAGAGCTTGCTAAGCGCGCTAAAGGCTTTGATATGAGCATTTTGTATCATAATCGCTCTCGTGATGAAGAGGCCGAAAAAACGCTGGCTGCTAGTTTTGTTAGTTTAGATGAGCTTTTAGAGCAAAGTGACTTTGTATCAATGCATGTGCCTTTGAGTGAAGAAACCCATCATTTACTCTGTTACGAGCAATTCAAAAAAATGAAGTCAAGCGCTATTATTATTAATACGGCAAGAGGGGCCGTTATTCATGAAAAAGCTTTGGTGAAAGCGCTAAAAGAAAAATGGATTTGGGGTGCAGGGCTAGATGTATTTGAGTTTGAACCGCAAGTCACACAAGACTTGCTGAGCATGGCTAATGTGGTTTTAGCGCCTCACCTAGGTTCTGCGACAGAAGGCACTAGAGACGCTATGATTCAGTTGGCAGCCAACGCAATTATTGAGCTGCTTAACGGCAAGATGCCAGAAAATCTATTAAATTAAGACTTTCGTTAGTAGCTTAGGCTTTAATAACAGCATGTTGTTATCAGCGATTACTTTTAGTGTTTTGCTTATTAGCACTATACTTCATATGATATTTGAAGATAAAGCTTCAGCGCCACGTAAATGGCGACGTTTGCAAGCAAAGGAAAATGAAGTTTTGCAAGAATTATTGCTGCGTTAAGCTTCTACTTGAGTAGGTGCAAGCGAAACTTGAGGTCTACCTGCTTTTGCACGGTAGAGTTCTTCTTCACTTAAAGTCATTAAATCTTGCAAGCTGTAGCCTGCTTCTAAACTACATGAAATACCACTATCGAGCGTTATGAAAACATCTTCTTGCTCAAGCTTGATTGGGGTTTCACTAATGTTTTGCAACAAGCGAGTGGTTACGTCAGCTGCTTGGTGAAAATCAGTATGAGGCATTAAGACAATAAAACTCTCATCGTTATAACGAGCAATAATATCGGTCTCTCTTAAGGCTTCTTTGAGTTTGTTACCGCAGCTTTTAAAAACATGATCAACCATGACATCGGTATGGCTTTTTCTCAGTTGCTTAAAATCATAACTATCTAGACTTACAAGAGAAATAGGGTAAGCATGCCGTGACGCTAACAGAAGTTCACGTTGAGCACTTTCTAAAAAGGCACGTTTTGAGAGTAAACCCGTTACTTCATCATGCCTAGTAGCTTCCTGAAGATCATTTTGCATAGCTTCTATAACTTGTATACGCTGCGCATGCTGCCAGTTGATAATAGGTGCAATGACCATAGGTAAAGTAGAAGCCAAAATAAGAAGTTGCAAACGACTTAAACTTGTAATGTCAAACAAGTAAAGCGACAAAGCTGTAACTAAGAAAGAAATACTAACAACACTCAAAGTACTGCGTAGTAAAGGAAGCCAAGGTTTCTTGCTTGAAGGTTCAGAAGAGCTTACAGCCATGCTCTCATAATGGCATAAGTCACCCTCTGAAGTAGAGAAAAATGTTATTCAACCAACAAAAAGGCTAACTCGAGCTTTTTGAGGGTTCGTAGTCTAACCACTGACCCTTCCAGTCATAGTACTCGAGTGCATTAAATTTCTTTTTATAATCATAGTGAGATGCTTCATGATAAGCGTAGCCAGGGTAGTACAAGCTTTTCTTATACTGTTTAGCGTAATCAATAGACTGTAAAACCATAAAAATACCTAAACTGTTTTTGGGGTAGTCAGGGTCATAACATTGATAGACACTCGAGCAGCTTGTTTGCCCTAAATCTAAGTAGCTTATGCCTATGAGTTTGTTTTGGTCGTATATACATAGACTCAGGCATTCGCAGGGAATATAGGCGGGTTCTTTTGAGACAAAAACATGAATGTTTTCTGGAATGTTGCTGCTGAAGCGTTGTTTGTGTTTTTCAAATAAGATGTTAACGTCGTGATTGACAAAAGCTGGCACTATGCTTACGTTTAGCTGTTGATTTTTTTTAAGAATGCGTTTATGGCTGCTTTGTAAAACAAAGTCATTTACCTTTATGCGTAAGGGTAAGACATGTTTGTAGCCTTCTTGCGTTGTTTCTTGAACGCGACTGTAGCGGTAGAAGTACTTACCAAAATGCCGCCAGCCTTCTGACCAGACCAAATCCATATCTTTGGCACTTACGCTACTATGAAAGAAATATTCGTTAACAAGCTTATTCATAGTAACTTAGTGCCTTTTGTATGAGTTGGTAGTAATCTTTATTCCACTTAGGGTTTTGGCTTATTTTCATTTGATAATACTGTTTTTGCTCAACTAGGCTTTGCTTTAACAAGGGGTGTTGTTGCTTAAGGAGGGTAGGGCCAAACTGTAGCGCGCATGCTTCATCGAGACCATCATAACTTTTATCTTTGCTCGCGTTGCGATTAAAGCTTAAGATACTGTAAAGCCAGTGCCCTTTAATAAGCTGTTCATGGCTTAGAGCATAGTGGTTGAGTGCCCATTTTCTTAAGAGTTCAGGTTTGTCATTAGCTTGCAAAATGAGCTTTTTGGGTAAACGCTCAGGGTGAGAAGAAAGTATTTTGATCATGCGCTCGGCACCCATGCCACAAATACTTAAGCTGTCAGCCTCATTTTTCTCTATAACGGCTAAACCGTCACCAAAACGCACATCAGCGTTGAGTCCTTGCAGGCTTTCTTTTGAGCGTAAGTAAGGCGCATGGTGCTTCTCAACTGCAATGACTTTAGCTACCCGACCGCTTTCTAACAGATGCTTCGCAAGTAAGGCATGATCACTACCAATATCAATATGCGTTTCGTTAGCAATTTCGTTAGCAACAGTTTCTAAGCGTGCACTAAGTTGCGTCATGTCTAAAGCAGCCTTAGTAACTCAGAGATTAAGGGCGCTCCTGATTTGCTTAAGATGATTCTCATTATGCAAGGCAACTTTATCAAATTCATCTTTTAAAGTTCGCAAGCCTGTTTCACTATGTACAAACGCTTTGTCTGCCAAGTTTTCATAATGGGTTTTAGCTAAACTAATAACCATGGTACGCACAGCAGCATAAACTGCCTTATTGGCTGCCAAGTCAAGCTCTAAATAATTTAGTTCTTTTGCCCATAAGTCTTGCTGAAAGCCCCAAATAACTTGTTTAGGTTCACTAATCACCCTGCGAATCCGGTCATACAGAACCGTCTCAGCATCTGCCAGATGATGCAAGATTTCTTTAACACACCACTTATCAGGTGCGTATGTCTTGGCTAAATCAGCGTCCGCTAAGTCAAAAAAGCTAAGGGTTTCTTGCTTACTGCGTTCCAGTTCAGCTATCAAATCCATAGACTAAAGTCTACGGCAACAGTCAAGGTAAAAGATGTATTTTGGCGCGTGTCTGTTAAGCCAAATTAAGCTCTAAAGCAAACAAATCATAGAAAAAAGAGCCCATTAACGCAAAGTCAACCTAAAAAAAGAGCCTCAATAAACGAAGAAATACAAAAACTCGAGCGTAAACTAGGACTATGGAGCTTTATTTTGGTACAGGTGGTTACAGTAATGATGATTGGTTAGGCTTGCTTTATCCGCAGGGTACAAAAAGTACTAAATTTTTAGAGATTTATGCGCAGCATTTTAATGCTGTTGAGTTAAACAGTAGTTTCTACGCCATTCCGGGCCTTAAGGCTTTTTCTGGCATGGTTACAAAAAGTAAAGCTAAGCTGCGCTTTTCAGTTAAAGCGCATCAGTCAATTACGCACAAACGTGACGCTACTAAAGATACCTTCCAGAGGCTTTTAGAGTCTCTGGAGCCTTTGCGTGAAGTGGGTATGCTGGGACCTATTTTGCTGCAATTTCCGTATTCTTTTCACCGCACCCCTAAGAACCGGCGTTATTTAAAGTCGGTAGTAGACGAGCTTGCAAGTGAGCGTTTAGTGATTGAGTTTAGGCATTGGTCTTGGGATAATGATGAGGTTCGTAATGCTTGCAAAGCTTTAAGCGTAAGCTTTGTTAGTGTAGATTACCCTGAACTGAAAGGCTTACCTAAGTCAGGCTTACATGTTACAAGTGATCTTGCTTATTTTCGTTTGCATGGTCGTAACACAGCAAAATGGTGGAATGCAAAAGATGCAAGTGAACGCCATGATTACTGCTATACAGAAAATGAACTCAAACCATTTGTGCTAAGCATTTTAGAGCAACAAGAGAATTTAAACCAAGTTTATGTGATGATGCAAAATACCACCAAAGGACACGCCTTACAAAACTTAAGAATGTTTAAAACCTTGTTTGCTGAGCAAGGTCTTGAGGTAGATATTTTTTACTAATCTTTTCAAAGTCACAAAAAAGCAGACCAACCTTAAAAGCTGACCTGCCCAATTATTTGCTTAATAATCTTTTAAGAACTTGTGTACAAAGCCTTTTCAATAGCAGGAAGCTGCTTATTCATTAAAAATCTGGCGACACTAAGAACCGTCATGTCACGCAACGCCAAAACAATAGACACATCATCATCTACACGCTGCATAAGCAAAACTTTATCTTTATACTCGAGTAAGACACCATTTAGCTGACTGGCTTTTAGTTTTTCGCCTAAAATGCTGGCAGCTGACGTGAAGAACTTAAAGTAACCTGCAAAGGTTGCAGGGTCTTCTATTTCTTTACCTAAACTAAGTAAGCAGTCACCTTGAGCATTTACAAGCATAGTGCTTTCTATATCTTCTTTATCTAAGAAGGGCTTAAGTTGTGCCTCTAAAGCAGAGAAAGTACTGTCTTCATAAACAACCTGAGCTGCTTCTTGACGTGGGGTACTCGAGCTATCGCTTTTGCTTGTGCTTAAAATACCTTGAATGGTTGGAATTAAGTCTTTAGGGTTAAAGGGTTTTTTAATGACTTCTATGGCGCCTACATCTTTGGCTTGTTCTTGCACGCTGGTATTAACAATGCCTGATATAAGAATGACTGGAATATGGCTAAAGTTATCATCGGCTTTAAGTACTTGGGTAAGTTCAAAGCCGTCCATGCCGGGCATGACAACATCAGCAATGATGAGTTCAGGTTTTTCGGTGGTAAGAAACTGTAAGGCTTGCTCAGCACTATCGGCTGAACGCACATCTAAATCTTGAGAGTTTAAGATGCGCTCTAACGCCTTTCTGACACTTACACTATCATCAACAATAAGAATTTTTGACATGACTAATCTACTTTCTTTAGTGTTTTGGTAATAGGCTTAACTAATTGGAACTTGCGTTTTGACTTAGTAATCATTTAAGAACCAATCTTTTCACGCATATGATCAAGCTCAATCGCTACTTTAAATAAAAGTTCTTTACTGGACTGTTTAATGGAATTAAACGCATCTAAACTAGGATCATTCGTCATGCGTTCAAAATAAAATTCGGTATCTTGAGTATCTTCAGATAAAAGAAAGATTTGAATAAGGGCTTGCTCTCCTGTGAACGCCTGAATTTCGGCATGAACAATTTCACCAGAGCGCAGCACCACCGTGGCCTCTTCATCTGCAATACGTAAATAGAGTTTGCCAGAGTGCCTATTTTGATTTAAAGACATCATGAGGTCAAACAAAGTTAAGACTTCAAGCGTGCCACTAATTTGAGGGCTTCTGGGTTGCATAATTGTTTTTGGTAAAGCAGGTTCTTCGCTACTACTTTTAATGCTCAGTAAAGCATTAACTACATGAAGTGCAGAAGCATTCTGATTTAAAACAAGATCATTAGAATCACTGAGACTAGGTGCCGCATCTTCATCTAGCAAGACAAAAGCAGTAGCTTCTAAAGACTCATCACTACGAACAATCTCATAAAAATCAAGACCTGCCATATCTAAAACATCTTTAGACGCAACAATAGCGTCAGGCTTATCACGCTCGAGCATGGTGAGTGCATAAAAACCACCCTCTGCAAGCTGACAACTAATGTTTGCTCCTGCACAAACTTTACTAAGTTCGGCAGCCTGAGCAGGTTCTGAGATGACGAGTAAGACTTTCATAGATCCTTTGTGAGACCCTTCTCTGACCAGAATAAGGTTTTGACTAAGTTTGGGCTGCTAGGCTTTTCACACCTACAGAAAAGCCAGCAGCTTTTGTTTAAGAATGCACAGTTAAGCACGTACTGAAAACTGCTTTAACTCCGCGACCAATTTACTTTCATCAATAGGTTTACTAAAGTAATTATTAGCACCAAGCTCGAGTGCCAAGTTGCGATGCTTGTCACCGGCTCTGGTAGTCATAATAATAATCGGAACATCTTTACTGTCAGGACGACGGCGTAACTCCTCTAAAAGCTCATAGCCGTTCATGCGTGGCATTTCAAGGTCACTTAAAACAACATCAAAGTGTTTACCTGCTAAGAATAAATCCATAGCTTCTTGACCGTCACCCGCAGTCGTAACACTATAAGAAGCACGACCAAGCATTTTGCTAATAACGCGCCTTACACTCACAGAGTCATCCACAAGTAAAATCTCTAATTTCTGCTGATTCGCAATGACACTGCTAACTCGGCGTTGCTTAACCTGAACCTGAGCCAGCTCAGCTAGACCTGATGGGTCTAACAAAATCACTACTTCACCTGTAGGAGCAATAGTAGCGTTAGAAACATGCTTAAGTTTCATTAAAACCGAATTCAGCTCACGAACAACAATCTCACTTAAACCCACATGCTCATCAACCTCAAAAGCAATCAAATGATTTTCAGCACGCATAATTACAATGTCATGCTCTTTAGACTCGAGTGCTTCAAAGCCAAACATTTTTCTTAAGCTAATAAGCTCGAGTGTTTCATTTTCGTAATGAATGTAGGTTTTGTTGTTCTCTTGCCTGACTTGACTTGCTTTAAGGGTTTGCAGGGTTTCTATGTCATCTGAACTAAAGCCGTACGTTTGCCCTGCAACTTTGATCATGAGTGCATCTGAAATAAGGAGAGTTAAAGGTAATTTAAGGCTAAATTTTGAACCAACACCCGCTTGGGTGCTTACGTTAATTTCACCTTTGAGTTTCTTAACAGCGTCTGCTACTGCGTCCATACCTACGCCACGACCAGCTGTGGTACTTAGAGACTCTGCAGTTGAGAGACCAGCTAAGAAAATAAGTTGACAAGCTTGTTCGTCACTTAAAGCATCTACCTGAGCTTGGGTTCTAAAGCCACGCTCAACCGCTTTTGCTTTAACACGCTCAACATTAATGCCAGCACCATCATCTTCAACTTCAATATAAATGTGATTACCACGGTGGTAAGCACGCAAATTAATAAGGCCTTCAGCAGTTTTGTTTTTTGCTAAACGCTCCTCTTGTGACTCAATACCGTGCGTGACAGAGTTACGAACCAAATGCAGTAAAGAATCCGTAACAGACTCAAGAACCGTATTATCAAGTTCTACATTTTCACCAAAGGTCTCAAGACGATAAGCCTTTTCATCCGTATTACGTAACAAGCGACGAAGCATGCCGTAAAGCTGCGAAATAGGAACCATACGCGCATTACTAATTTCATAACGTAACTGACGAGATAAGAACTGTAACTTATCCGTATCGGTCTGCACATGCGTATGAAAGCTACTCAGCTCATCTTGAATCTCACTAATATCATTAGACATTTCAGCAACACTTCGCGCCAAAATATTAAGATCATTATAGGTGTCAAACTCGAGTTCATCGAAAACATCTTGCAAAGAGCTGTTTATGCCTCGTTCGCTTGCTTGATTAGGTTTATGATTAGCGATGGTTTGTGCCGTATTTTGAGCACTGAGTTGTGGGTTTAAATACTGCTCTTCAAACTCACTCACCGTTTTTAACATACGGTTTTTACTGCTTTCCATAACTTCAGTGAGTGAGGCTAAGTTTTCCAGCTGAGCGTTCATGCGGTTACGCAAAGTAACCACTTCACCCGCTAAATCCATAATATTATCTAGCTTATCTGCACTTACACGAACAATAGAAGCTGTTTTTTTGCTTTCAAGACCTTCACTTTCTTCGCTTTTAGCTGCAGTTTTAAGCTCTTCAACTAACTGTGACTTTAATTCAGGTAAATAAGCTAAAAGCTGCTCTTGCACATTCAACATAAGCTCATCAAGATCAATTGACTGACCTTCAGCAAGCTCTAACATGCTAGCTAAAACATGATTACCTTCTTTAAAAAGATCAATACGAGCCTGATCAAGCTCTTGATCTTCTTCCGTAATTTGCCTACTTAAAAGTTCAAGATCAGCAGCAAAATGACCCAAAAGATTAAGCTCAACCATATAGCCAGCACCTTTAAGCGTATGCATAGCTCTAAAAACCGTATGCAAACTCTCAGCGTCACTCAAGTCAAGCTCTAAAGCTTTTAAAGCCTCATTAGCAAGATCAACATTTTCACGCACCTCAGGCGCAAAGTACTCCCAAACATCCTGATTTTGACGTACAAACTCCATAAGTAAATCAGCTGTTTTAGAACGACTCTGCTCAGGCTCGAGTTCCCGCTTTTCAAAGTCAATACCAAGTAACTTAGCTAGTTTTTCTTCAACATTGTAAAGGGCAGCTTCAAGATTTACTTGCTTACCTTGAGCTGTATCAAGCATTAAACCCATAACACGGTTACCGTCAGACAGACCTGAAAGAATCTCGTCATTAAGCTCGAGCTCTCCGTCTCGCACTTTAACCATGAGGTCTTCAAGCTTATGCGCAAGGTCACCAAGTTCATTGAACTCAACCATGTAAGCTGCACCTTTTAGCGTGTGCGTTGCTCTAAATAAGGTAGTAATGACATTGTCACTACTACCACTTTGTTTATTGTCATCAAGCGCCATATAGATAGCTTCAATATTCTCTTCAGCTTCAGGCGCAAAAAATGACCAGTCTTCTTGATGCTCTTTAAAGTACTGCCTTAAGCTTTCTGTTAAGCTCGAGCTTTGCTTTTGAAGCTTAACTGCTTGTTTGTCTACGAATAATTCAGGATAGTCACGAATGAGGGAGGCTAAATGATTAGCGCCTCCTAGCGCTACAAACTGATGACCCACTTGGCCTTCTTGACCGGTGGCTGCTATTTGCTCTAAGCCTGAAGATAAACAAACCGATGCGCTCTCTAAAAGCGTATGAATGTCAGGTAGTTGCTCATTAGAAAAACGATCACTTTTATCAAGAAATCTTTCCATGACTTCACTAAGTTTAGAGATTTGCTCAAAACCGTAAAGGGCTGCTGTGCCTCGTAAGCGGTGAGACACAACCTTTAAACTCTTTAAAGACTCAACACTATCTAGGCTATATAAAGCGCCTTCAAAACTACCAAGCGCATCCCAAGCATCAAGCAAGAAGCTTTCTAAAAGTTCAGGATTATGTGGACTGGCTTGCATAGATATCAATCCAAACGGAAACGCTCTAAGCTAGTAGAAAGCTTCTCAGCAAGGCGTTTGAGTTGCTGAGCGGCTTCTTGACCTTGAGTCACATTATGCTGCGAAGATTGCGTAATTCTATCCATAATCGCAATCGCTTTATCAACCTGACCAACGCGTTCAACCTGAACGCTCGTAACTTTTGAAATATTTTGAGCTAGCTTTGCAGACTGTCTAGAAATAGTAGAAATCTCTTCAAGCTGCACCCCTGCAGAACTAGCAACTTCATAGCCCACTTCAGCTTTTCTAGAACTTTCAGCTACTTGATCAGTAGCTGCTTTAATATCTTTACGTACCTCAGCAATGAGCGTGTTAATCTGTTTACTCGAGTTTGCAGATTCTTCAGCTAAGCGTCTAACTTCATCTGCTACCGTTGCAAAGCGGGCACCTGCCTCACCTGCACCGGCTGCTTCTAAAGCTGCACTTAATGCCAGCAAGTTAATCTGTGACGAAATATGAGATACCGAAGAGGCAACATCAGAAATAGCATTAGATCTTTGGTTAAGCGAAGCAATATGCCCAGCAACAGACGAGATTTCTTCACGAATATCTTGTATGCCTGTTAGTGTGCCGTCTACAGCCTCTTTACCTTTTTGAGAGGCGCGTAGGGTAAGCACAGCTGCTTTTGCAGAAGCATTCGCTTGATTTGTCATGTTCTGAATAGAACTACTGACCTGAGAAACCCGTTCACGTGTCTTTTCAGAAATCATAGCTTGTTGCTTGGAGCTTTTAACAATAACGTTAGTCGTTTCAGTCATAACGTCAGAACTAACAGAGACAGAATTTGCTGAAGATTTAATATCGGTAAGAAGCTCGACAAGGTTATCAACCATCAAGTTAATAGCGTCAATAACATTACCCAAGATGTCATTACTGACTTCACCACGTTTGGTAAAATCACCATTGGCAATATCCATAGCAACATCAAGAAAGTTTTCAATATTAGTCTGAAGGCTTGCCATATCAGGCTGATGCTGAGCAGCTGTTATAGGCTCAACAAACGATTCTTCAGGTGACAGGTCAAAATCGTCTGCTAAGAGTTTCGACATATCTAAAGAGCTAGAAGTTTCTTTAAGAGCGCCTTCATTATTTAAAAGATCAAAACTAGCAGGCTCATTCTCAGCAGTATGTTGACTTGAATGCCGAACCTCTTCAAAAGAAGTCATGCTAGAAAAATCAACATCATCATCTGTAAAGACATTAGCCTCATTTAACGCCTTAGGCTCGAGTTCAGTGAGAGTAGGGACAGGCTCGAGTGTGTCTTCTTGAGGGCTGCGGTTAAATAAGCTTGCAAAGAAGCTTTTTCGTTTTGGTTTGCTTGGCGAGTCTAGTGACTCGGCAGCAGTTACGCCAGTGCTTTGGGCATTGGCTAGATTTTGTTCTGACTGTTTCATTAAGCGATCCTGAAGCGTTCTAAGCTTTGGGCTAGTTTCTCTGCGAGTTCTTGTAGGTTTTGTGCAACGTCACGACCTTGTTCAACATTTGTTTGTGACGCTTCTGCAATGCCTGCAATGCTTGTAACTTTGTTACCTACTTGCTCTACACCTGCTACTTGTGCTTGGGTCGCTTGTGAAATAAGTTGTGCTAGTTGAGCGGAACGCTGAGAAATATCACCAATCTCTTTAAGTCTTTGACCTGCTTCGGTGGCAACTCGGTAACCGGTTTCCACTTCGCGTGTTCCGTCTTCTACACTTATAACTACTTCTTGAACCTCAGCCTGTACGTTTTTAATAAGACCGGCAATTCGCTCAGTTGCTTTAGCAGAGTCATCCGCTAGTTTACGAACCTCATCCGCAACGATGGCAAAACGACGACCAGCTTCACCTGCACCTGACGCCTCAATAGCAGCGTTAAGCGCTAGTAAGTTAGTTTGGCGTGTAATACCTGAAATGGTATCTACAATTTCTGAAATTTCTAGAGAGCGATCACCTAAACTCTTAATACGTTTAGAGATTGACTGCACCTCACGTCTAATGTTTTGCATACCACCAAGTGTGTTGGTCACAGCTTCTTGCCCTTGTTCAGAAGCTAAGAAGGCTTGTTGAGATGCTTCTGCAGAGGTTTGTGCATTTTCAGCCATTTCTCTAATAGACTTGGTTACTTCAGCAACTTCTTGTGTGGCTTGCTGCGCTTCTTGAGATTGTTGAAGGGTACTTTGCGTAATAGCTTCGGTTGTTTGAATCATTTCTTGTGAACCACTGTTTACCGAAAGGGCTGCAATTTGTACATCTTGAAGAAGGTAAGCAACCTCTTCAACCATAAGGTTAATAGCGTCAATAACGTTACCAAGAACATCTTCTGAAACTTTACCGCGTTGGGTTAAGTCACCGTTTGCAATGTCCATCGCAACATCAAGAAAGTCACCAACGTTGGCTTGTAACTCTTCACGTTGTTCGCGTTCACGGTCACGCTCTTCTTCTGTTGTTACAATGCCACGTAATCGTTGAATAGCGGTGTTAAACGATTGTGCAAGATAACCAACTTCATCACTGCTTTGAACATTAGCGAGTTTACTTAAGTCACCACTAGCTACACGATTTGAAAGGCTTGCTAGCTGC
>CAYGTA010000093.1:0-12669 GCA_964352605.1 uncultured bacterium
CTTCTACTTACTAACCAACCATGTACCCAAAATTAAGGCTGCGACACCAAGAATTCTTGAAATATCAATAGTTCTAACCTGAACGCCAAGCCAACCAAACTGATCAATAATTGCGCTACTAAAAAGCCATGCCAAAATAAACAAAGCACTGCCAGTAACTGCCCCCAAACGCGGTACCGTAAAACTAAGTGAAAAAATAATAAGCAAACCAAGTGGACCAGCTAGAAACACATACCAAGGTAGCTCTTGCCAACCACTCAAACTAGTTCGAGATAGCAAAATAAACAAAAGAATGACTACGCCACCAATGCCGTAAGTAAAAAAGACACTTCCTGCACTGCCAAGCTTCTGACCCAAAATGCCTGTAAAAGGTGCCTGAATAGCAGATGCTACACCCCCCATAATGCCAATCAGAATAGCTACAATAACGCCCATACAAAGCCTCCTTAAAGTATGCGAAGTGTACCTTTAATTCTGCTTATTAATAAAGACCTTGTCTTAGCTTTTACAAGAACCAATTAGGCAGACCAGTATTGATTTACACATAGCGTAGCGGCTTGACATTTATGTAATGATACGAGCCAAACTACAACAAACAATAAAGGAGCTTCACATGGATAAAGAACGATTCGAAAAAGGACTTAGTAAACGAAAAGAAGTACTAGGCGCGGAGTACGTAGAGCGCTCCCTAGCCAATGCCAATGACTTTAGTCGCCCCTTCCAAGAAATAGTCACAGAATTCTGCTGGGGTTTTGGCTGGGGAGATGAAACGCTGCCCCCCAAAACCAGAAGCATGCTAAACCTAAGCATGATTGCAGCTTTAAACCGTATGCATGAGTGGGAGCTGCATTTAAAAGGTGCCATTAAAAATGGTGTTAGTCAAGATGAAATACAAGCAATACTGCATCAAATTGCTATTTACTGCGGCATACCAGCAGGCGTTGAATGCTTCAGAATAGCCAACAAAGTATTCGCTGAACTAGAAAATACAAAAGAGGCAAGCGAAGAGTAAAATTTAGCTTAAGAAAGTGACTAAGTCTGAAACCCTAGTACAACACAGCTTTGTGTTTCAAAGGTACACTCGAGCTTCAAAGAGCTTAAGTAATTTTTTCTTAAGTATGAAGTGAGGTTGCGAGTGGCTGACGTTGAAACAAATGAAACAAATCAAGATGATGCTGAATTTAAGACAGGGCAGGTGCTTACCGTGGCAGGTGGGCACTTTACTCATGACACCTCGAGTGCCTTTTATGCGCCGTTAATTCCGCTTATTCAAGATAAATTAAGTTTGGGCTATGGATCCATTGGCTTTTTAGCCATGCTTACTCAAGTGGGCGGCTTACTTACACCCTTCATTGGTTATTTGGCTGACCGTATTAGCGTGCGTTACTTTGTCATTTTTGCACCCGCAGTAACAGCAACCATCATGAGTTTAATAGGGCTTGCACCAAATTACTTGTCACTTGCTTTTATGCTTTTTGCCGTGGGTATTAGTGTAGCTTGCTTTCATGCACCATCACCCTCCATGATTGCTAATGTATCTGGTAACAAGCTTGGAACAGGCATGGGCATGTACATGGCTGGCGGTGAGTTAGGGCGCACGGTAGGGCCTTTAGTGGTTGCTGGCAGCGTGGCATGGTTTGGCTTAGAAGGCATGTGGCGACTCATGTTCGTAGGTTGGGTTGTGTCAGGCATTTTGTTTGTAAGACTCAACAACACCAAACTACCCGCTCGAGTGCACAAGGCGTTTCCTTGGCGGCAGGGCTTGCAAGTATTCTCGCTACTTGCTTGGATTTTATTAACTCGAGCTTTTTTTGTGAGTTCTATTTCTACCTTTTTACCTACTTATATGAGTGATGTGGTGGGTTCTTCTTTCTGGTTGGCTGCGGGTTCGCTAACAATTCTTGAGGCTGCTGGGGTTGCTGGTGCGCTGCTTTCAGGTAGTTTGAGTGATAGGTTTGGGCGTAAAAAAGTTTTGGTCTTTTTGCTTTTTGTTTCGCCCCTTATTTTGTTTGCATTTTTACAGAGTGCTTCATGGGCGTATGTGCCTTTACTATTATTTCTTGGCTTTACAGCTTTAGCGACAGGACCCATTTTGCTTGCGGTGGTGCAAGAAACCTTTAAAAATGATAGGGCTTTTGCTAATGGCATCTTTATGTTTCTTAATTTTTTGACGCTTGGCTTAGGCTTACTAATTACGGGTTTAGCTGCTGATCAGTTTGGCTTAAGAACAACTTATTTTGCAACCGGCTTAATTGCGTTTCTTAGCATTCCTGCTGTTCTTATGCTTAAACCAAATCAAGAATTGTAGACTTTCTTAGTTGTTAGGGTAAATCGTTTGTTTTTTATTGAAATAGATGTGCTAATGTCATCCATTAATCCCTAAAGGAAGTTCAGTTTAACAGACTGCCATTGCGGTGCATTATCTGTATGCTTCAAGCTTTTTACCTCACTGTTTTTTAATACTTATCTTAGGTAAACTGCGGTATCAAACTTAAACATGAAGTTGAGGCGATATGGAACTAACAGCTAAGAAACAAGGATTTTCAAGTGAAAGACTCGAGCGGCTAACAGGTCATTTACAGAGCTACGTTTCAAAGGGCTTTGTTGCTGGTGTTAACGGCATGATTGCTCGTAATAACGAAGTGCTTTATGCCGAGTCACTTGGTCAGCAAAGCATGGGTGAAAAAGCTATGAGCATGGATAGTATTTTTCGTATTTACTCTATGACCAAACCCATTACTTCTGTAGCTGCACTTATGCTTTATGAAGAAGGGCATTTGCTTTTAGATGACCCTGTAGCTAAATTTTTGCCTTACTTTGCTGATACAAAAGTGTGTAAAGGAAGTGGGCATACAGGGTTAGAACTCGAGCCTCAGTTAAGGCTCATGACAATTCGTGATTTGCTTATGCATACGTCTGGTTTGAGTTATGGCTGGTTTCAAGATACGCCTGTTGATGTGCTTTATAGAGAGGCCCCGCTGCAAACTTTTGACTCGCCGTTAGCTGATTATGTTGAGCAACTTGCTTCTTTACCGTTAGTATTTCAACCTGGAACAAATTGGCGTTATAGCCACTCGACTGACGTGCTTGGGCATCTTGTTGAAGTGGTAGCTGGTGAAAGCCTAGATGGTTTTTTAGAAAACCGTATTTTTAAACCCCTAGGCATGAAAGATTCGGCGTTTGAAGTGCCTACTGAAAAACTCGAGCGTTTCACATCGGTTTATTGTCCGACTGAAAAGTATGAGTTTGGTTTTGACTATAGTTCTTACCCAAAAGATGGCAAGGTTCATCCTATTGATACGCCTGAAAGAAGTCTTTTTGTTAAGCCTAAGGTTTTGGTTCGTGGTTTTTCAGGTGGGGGTGGTTTGGTATCAACCATGTCTGATTATTATCATTTTGCTTCTATGCTGCTTAATGGCGGTTGTTTTAATGGTGTGCAGCTTTTAGGTCGTAAAACTATTGAGCTTATGTCTCAGAATCATGTACCAAAGCATATTCGTCCGCTTGAAAGTGGTGGTGTTGCTATGCCGGGTATTGGTTTTGGGTTGGGGGTAAGTGTGCTTGAAGATTTAGGGGGTCAATCGTTACTGGGCTCTGAAGGGCTTTATGCTTGGGGGGGTGCTGCCATGACGAGTTTCTGGATTGACCCGAAAGAACATATGATTGGGCTAGTCATGACGCAATTTATGCCAAATGACTTTTATAGGCTCACTGATGAGTTTAGGGTTTTAAGTTACCAAGCGTTACTAGACTAAAGCATGCAAGGAAAGCGAGTACTTATAACCGCAGCAGCACAAGGCATAGGCTACGCCACTGCGAAAGCCTTTAAAGAGCAAGGTGCAACGGTGCATATTTGCGACATTAATAAAGAAAAGCTCGAGTTTGCTGCTGCTGAATTAGAGGTGTCTTGTAGCCTTGCAGATGTGTCTCAGCCTGCCTCGGTAGATGCTTTGTTTGAGGCGATTAAGCCTCTTGGTGGTTTAGATGTGCTGGTGAATAATGCTGGTATTGCTGGGCCAACAGCGCGTGTTGAGGATGTTTCACCTGAAGCTTGGAATGAAACGATGGCCGTTAATATAAACGGTATGTTTTACTGTATTCGTAAGGCAGTACCTTTGCTTAAGGAAGCTAAGGGGGGCAGCATTGTAAATATAGCTTCGACGGCGGGTTTGTTTGGCTATCCTTTAAGAACGCCTTATGCTGCATCTAAATGGGCTGTTGTTGGCTTAAGCAAAACGCTTGCCATGGAGTTAGGGGAATTTGCTATTCGTGTGAATGCTATTTGTCCGGGTTCAATCAACAATGACCGTATGGATGGTGTAATTGAACGTGAAGCTAAACTCAGAAATCTGCCACCAAAAGACGTTAGATTGGCTTATGAAAAGCAAGTGTCTTTGCAAAGCTTTATAGATCTTGAAGACATTGCTGCAATGATTCTGTTTATTTGTTCAAACGCTGGTAGCAAAATTTCAGGTCAGGCTTTAAGTGTAGATGGTCACACGGAAACGCTCAGAAGCTGATGTCAGCCTAATCAAATGTAAAAGAGAGATAAAGCGAAAGTGGTAATCTAAAGGCAAGATAAGCAATCATTACTCGGTACAGCCTTTTTAGGAGAAAAAACGTGATTACTAAGACAACGATTCGGTTGAAGCATGCAACATAATATTCCAGATTCAATAGGCGCTTATGCTGAGCCTATGAGTGAAGCGGTAGAGTCTTGCGTTCATTGTGGTTTTTGTTTACCAACCTGCCCAACTTACGTCACTATGGGTGACGAAATGAACAGCCCACGCGGACGTATCTTCCTTATGAAAGAAGTTTTAGAAGACAAACTCGAGCTTGAGGCTGCGAGTCCTTATATTGATAATTGTTTGGGTTGTATGGCTTGTGTAACAGCTTGCCCTTCGGGTGTGCAGTACCAAGATTTACTTACACCCTTTCGTGCCTTAGCTGAAGAGAAGCGTGAACGAACCCCTATGGATAAAGTGCTGCGTCGTTTTGTGCTTGAAACATTGCCTTACCCGCATAGGTTTAGAGTGGCAGCTTTTTTAGGGCAGTTTGCCAAGCCTTTTCAGAAGTACATGCCGGGTCGTTTGGGTGATATGCTTAACCTTTTACCTGAGTCTTTACCTAAAGGCGCATTTCTCCCTACCAAAAAAATAGCAGAGGGCGAACAAAGAGCTCGAGTTGCTTTGTTGGCTGGCTGTGCGCAGCAGGTTTTAGCGCCTGATATTAATGTGGCTACCTTAAATGTTTTGGCTCAAAATGGGGTTGAGGTGCTTATTCCTGAAGAGCAGGTTTGTTGTGGTGCTTTGGCTGCACATACGGGTGCTATGTGGCAAGCAAAGCAGCTTGCTAAAGAGAATCTAACGGCGTTTGCAGATTTTGAGGTTGACGCTATTATTACCAATGCAGCGGGTTGTGGTTCGGGCTTACATGAGTACCCTTTGTGGTTAAAAGGTGAGGTTGAAGAAGACGCAGCTAAGGGCTTTGCTAAGCAAGCTAAGGATATTACTTTGTTTTTGGCGCAGTTGGGAATTAAGCCTCCGCCGGCTCCTAAGCATGCTCTTAAAATTGCTTATCATGATGCTTGTCATTTGGCGCATGCTCAGGGTGTGGTGAGTGAACCTCGTGAACTATTGAGCGCTATTAAAAATATAGAGCTTTTTGATATTGCAGATGCTGAGATTTGTTGTGGTTCGGCGGGTACTTACAATATTGAAAGGCCAGATACTGCTTTTGAGTTGGGGGAAAGAAAAGCGCAATCCATTTTGGCTACGGGTGCAGATATGGTGGTGACGGGGAATATTGGCTGCATGACTCAGCTGGCTACGCACTTAAAAGAGCATGATATTCCTGTTATGCATACGGTGCAGCTTTTAGATCAACTCTATAGGGGAGAGCTTTAATGTCTGCTTTGTTTTTAGCAAAACTTGGTGATGTATTGCCTGCTGAGCGTATTCTAAATTCAGAAGCGTCTACCTTGCCTTACGAGTCAGATGGCTTAACGGCTTTTAGGGCCAAGCCGCTTGCAGTGGTCATTCCTGAAAAGCAAGAAGAAGTGATTGCTGTTGTAAAGCTTTGTCATGAATTTGATATTCCTTTTGTGGCTCGGGGTAACGGTACAAGCTTAAGTGGTGGTTCTATGCCTATTGCTGAGGGTGTAGTGATAGCACTTAACCGTATGAACAAAATTATTAAATATGATCCTGATGAGCGCTTAGCTGTAGTAGAGCCGGGCTTTATTAATTTGTATGTCACAAAACAAGCTGCTAAAGATGGTCTTTACTACGCGCCTGACCCTTCGAGTGGGCCTGTTTGCACCATTGGTGGCAATGTTGCTTTTAATAGCGGTGGAGCGCACTGTTTAAAGTACGGTATGACTTCAAACCATGTGCTGGGCTTAAAAGTGGTCTTGCCAGATGGAGAAGTTGTTGAGCTAGGTGGCGAGAGTTTAGAGATGGTGGGGGCTGATCTTAGCGGTATGTTTTGCGGCTCTGAAGGCCTTTTAGGTATTGCTTTAGAAATTAGCTTACGACTATTACCTAAGCCAGAAGTCTTTAAAACTGTGTTAGCAGCCTACGAAAACCTTGCGGATGCAGGGCAAACGGTTGCCAGTATTGTTGCTTCAGGGTTACTTCCGGGTGCTATGGAAATTATGGATAGGCTAGCCATGGACGCAGCCGAAGCTGCTGTTAAGGCAGGCTACCCAGAAGAGGCGCAAGGGTTACTTATCGTTGAGTTAGAGGGTCCGGCTGAAGAGGTTGAAGCTGAGTACCCTAAGCTTATGAAAGTGATTGAAGCGTCAGGTGCTTATGAAGTTCGGGTAGCCAAAAATGATACCGAACGCATGAAGATATGGAAAGGTCGAAAAGGTGCTTTCTCGGCGGTTGGTCGCCTAAGTCCAGATTATGTTGTGCAAGATGGTGTGGTGCCTCGCACTAAGCTGGGTGAAGCTTTAAAAGAAATAGAACGCCTTAGTCAAGTTTATGCCCTGCGAGTTGCCAACGTGTTTCACGCAGGTGACGGAAACCTTCATCCACTCATTCTTTATGATGGCAATGTTGCGGGTGAGTTTGATAAAGCTGAAGAGTTAGCAGGGGACATCTTAAAATTATGTGTTGACCTTGGGGGCGCAGTTACGGGTGAGCACGGCATAGGGGTTGAAAAACTAGCTTACTTACCTTATATGTTTAACGATGAAGATATGGACTTAATGCATAACCTTAGGGTTGCGGTGGATAGCAAAGAAATCGCCAACAGAGGCAAAATGCTACCCTCAAATAAAGCCCCAGCTTTAACCATGCACGGCGCACATCCTATTGAAAAAGAAGGCATAGCGTACCGCGAATGAAGCTGCCGAAAAACACAGCTGTACAAGAAAGCATAGCAAGTTTGCAGCATCAAATAAAAACAAGTGAAAGCATCATAGTAAGAGCTGGCGGCACAAAAACAGCCTTATCTGCTCAGGCTAACCTAGATATAAAAGACTTAAGGGGTGTTTTAGAGTACGACCCTCAAGAGTACACGCTGACAGCACTTGCGGGCACGCCCCTAAAAGTAATTGAAACTTTACTTGATAAAGAAGGTCAATACATGCCTTTTGACCCAGTTTTTGTAAATCAAGGCGCAAGTTTGGGTGGGAGTATTGTCACAGGCCTAAGTGGCTCAGGCCGTTTTCGCTATGGCGGTATAAGAGACTTTTTGCTAGGCTTAAAATTTATAACCAGCAATGGCAGCCTGCACACAGGGGGTGCAAAAGTCATAAAAAACGCATCCGGCTTTGACCTACCCAAACTCATGATAGGTAGCTTAGGTAAGTATGGCGTAATAACCGAAGCAACCCTAAAAGTCTTTCCAAAACCAGAAAGCTTCACAACCCTAAGTTTTAATTACAACAGCCTGCAAGAAGCACTCGAGCCTCTTCGCTTGTTAGCTAGGTCTGCGTTTGAGTTGAGCGCCTTAGATCTTATGGATAACAAGCTTATTGTGCGTTTTGGAGGCTTGGTAGAGGCAGCTGCGAAACGTAAGGAACGCATTGAAGCTTTTGTTAAGCAAGAAGCTGATGTTTTAGAGGCTGAAGCTGATGATGCTTACTGGAAAACCATGAGAGAGTTTGCTTGGTTACTTAGCACTGAGAATTTGGTCAAAATTCCTTTAACGCTTTCCAAGATTTCAGCTTTTGATGAGGCGTTAGACCCATCGTTTATTCGGCGTTACAGTGTTGGCGGTAATGTAGCATGGGTTAAATTAGACGATAATGCTGACAAAGCTAAATTTGATGCCCTACTAAAAAGCCAAGGCTTAGCTGGCTTAGCTTTAACTGGAGTCTGGCAGCAAGCTCTGATAGGTAAACAAACAGGCCAAGTTTTTAGTGACCGCCTAAGAAGCGTACTAGACCCAGAGAAAAAGTTTGGCTTAAAAGAATGAAGCAAGCCGTAGCACACCTAACGCTAGTCGTGAAAGACTATGATGAAGCAATTGACTTTTACACCAAAAAACTAAACTTTGACTTGCTTGAAGACAGCTACCAAGAAGCCCAAGACAAACGCTGGGTAGTGGTTGCCCCCAAAGGCTCGAGTGGTACAACGCTGTTGTTAGCTAGGGCGAGTAACGCTGAGCAAAGCGCGTTTATAGGTAATCAGGCAGGTGGTAGGGTCTTTTTGTTTTTATATACTGATGATTTTTGGCGTGACTACAACGACATGAAAGCTAAAGGCATTGTGTTTGCTCGAGAACCCAAAGAGCCGGATTATGGAACGGTGGCGGTCTTTAAAGATCTTTACGGGAATCTTTGGGATTTAATTGAGTTTAGTGAAAATCACCCTATGAAAAAACGGTTTGCGTGAAGCATGTTTCGCGCTTACCAGCCCAGTGATTTAGATGATGTTTTAAGCTTTGTAAGCATCTGCTTGCAGCAAAGTGACTTAAAAAACTATCATCCGGGCGATATTGTTCACTGGATGAGTTACAGCTACAAAGGTGAACATTTAGCTGAACACATTTGGCTTTATGAGCAAGACCAGCAACTGATTGCGGTTGCAGATTTACCTATAGTCAATCCAAAAAGCTACGTACTAATCATGCATCCAAACTACCGAGGCGGAAATTTAGAAACGGCATTGCTAAAAGAATGTGAAAAGACCATACTCGAGCGGTTAAATCTTCAAGACCTTGCAGATGTGACATTAGAGGTGAATGTCGCTGATAGTGATTGGGCAAGAATGGATTGTTTGGCAGCCATAGGGTACGCAAAAGAAGTATCTAATACGGTTGTTGCTTACTGCGCTTTAAATGAGTCTATGTCTGAGCCAACGCTTGCTGAAGGGTATAACATTCGCTCGGTTAGCTTAAAAGATGCTAAGAATCTAGCTATTGCTAGCAACGGAGCTTTTGACTCAGCTTGGACAGAAGCAGCTTATTTAAAAGTTATGAATACCGCTGGTTTTAAGCTTGCTAATGAGCTTATTGTTGAAAGCCCGACAGGGGATATAGCTGCTTTTTTAATTGTTTGGCCTGACCCTTTAAGTAAAACCTTTTTATTTGAACCCGTGGGCTGCCATAAAGACTACCAAAGAGAAGGGCTTACAAAAGCACTTATGTTTGATGCTTTGCAACGAATGAAACAACAAGCAATGAAGACCGCTTTGGTTGGCTATGACAAAAGCAACAAGGCTGCGGCCAAGCTTTATGAATCGGTGGGCTTTGAGGTTCTTTTTGAAACCTATGACTATACAAAACAGTTTTCTTATTCCTGATAGGCTTTGCAGGAATGAGTTAAGGTCTTTTAGGCTTTAAACGATTGAGGTAAACATGATTGACCAAATTTGGGTTCAACCCGCGATTCACGTATGGGTCGGCACTATTGTACTTATAGCAACGCTTTTAAGCATCATTGTCACGTTGGTATTTGCTATTCGTAAACGCCCTTTAAACCGTTGGGTGTACGGCATTCTACTCTTAGCGCAAGCTAGCCTGATCATTCAGGTACTCATAGGCATTAAGCTACTTGATCAAGGCCTAGGGCCGTTGCAGCTATATATTCACTATGTTGGTGGTTTAGGGGCCTTCTTTTTCTACTTACTTTTCTACTGGCTACCACAAGGCCTAAAAGAAAAACGCTGGACTGCGTTTGCGCTCAGTACCAGCGGATTCTTGTTTGCCTTTATGGCTTTTACTATTGGCAGTATGTACGTTGCGGGTGCTTAAAGTGCCCCTTTTATATCTAAAATCTTTACCAAAAATCCCCACAAGTCTGCTTGTTCTTCTATAAGCATGCTTGTGGGTTTACCTGCACCATGCCCTGCTTTGGTTTGAATGCGAATAAGCATAGGATTCTGACCTGTATTAGCCTCTTGCAGGGTAGCCGCAAACTTAAACGAATGAGCTGGCACTACACGGTCATCATGATCACCAGTTGTTACAAGGGTCGCAGGATAATCTGCTGCTCTTAAATTATGCAGCGGTGAATACTTCAAGATGGTTTCAAACTGCTCAGGATCTTCTGAAGAACCAAAATCACCTACCCACGCCCAGCCAATGGTGAATTTATGAAAACGCAGCATATCCATAACCCCAACCGCAGGCAGCGCAGCAGCAAAAAGCTCAGGACGTTGCGTCATAGCTGCGCCCACCAAAAGCCCACCATTTGACCCCCCCTGAATAGCTAGCTTCTTAGGTGACGTAAAACCATCAGCAATAAGTTTTTCAGCACAAGCTATAAAATCATCAAAGACATTTTGCTTGTTATGAACAGTGCCAGCTTTATGCCAATCACCACCATATTCACCACCCCCCCGCAAGTTAGCCACCGCCAAAACACCACCAAGCTCAAGCCAAGCAAGCCTACTTATAGAAAAGCTAGGGCTGAGTGAAATGTTAAAGCCACCGTAGCCATAAAGTAGCGTTGGGTTTTGTTTATCTAGCTTTAAGTCTTTTTTGTGCACAAGAAACAAAGGAACTTTAGTGCCATCTTTACTCGTAGCAAAGACTTGCGTAGTAACAAAATCTTCAGCCCTAAAGTCAACACTCGAGCTACTAAGTTGCGTTGTTGTGCCAGTGTTAAGCTCGAGTTTGAATGACAGGGTGGGGTAGAGGAAAGAGGTAAAACTATAAAATACTTCGGTGTCTTGGGTTTTGGTGTTGAGTTCTAATATGCTGCCGAGTGTTGGGAGGGTTACCTCTTGTTTGAACTCACCGCTTAGCGTAAAGCGTTTTAGGACATGGCTGGCATGGTGCAAATAAAGGGCAATAAATTCACCTTTAACAAAACGACAGTCTTGCAAGGTGTCTTCTGATTCTGCAATGAGAACCTGCCAATTTTTTTTACTTGGCTTATCGATATTAAGGGCAATGAGTTTGCCTCGACTTGCTTCATGGGTGGTTAAGAAATAAAACTCATTAGCCTTATTGCCAACAAAGCTGTAACTTGCTTCAAAGCTATCAATGATTGGTTTAAAAGCTTCACTGCTGCCTGCTTTTTTAACATAAACCAAGTTTATAGGTAAGGTGTTTTGCCTAATTGTCAAAATGAGATAGGCATCATCTGAACTAAACGCAACACTTGGCATCCACTTGGGTTCAGAAGGATTCTCGTATAGCAAAGTATCAGCTTCTTGGCTTGTATCTAAAAGATGCAAATAAAGCGTTTGCTGCGTGTTTTCCTTAAGTAAAACCTCAGCCTCAGCTTGCACAGCATACCTAGGGTAGTAAAAACCAGAACTGTCAGGCAGCCAAGTTGCGCTGCCAAACTTAGACCACTCGAGTGTTTCATCTAGATCTTCTAGGGTTTCTGTATTCCTGATTTTCCAGTGCTGCCAGTCAGAACCACTTTGGCTGACAGCGTAAGCTAGGTACTTACCATCTGGACTTACACTAATTAATCTAAGGGCAGCAGTGCCATCTTCTGATAGCGTATTAGGGTCTAAAAGGACTTTGCCTTCCTTACCAAGCCTATCCATAACAAAGAGCACATTTTGGTTTTGCAAACCGCTATTTCGCGTTTCAAAATACTTATTTCCTTTTTTGAAAGGTGCTGTTTGTTTAGGGTAATTCCAAAGCTCATTAAGTCGCTCACGAATGGCTTTGCGCTCAGGTATCGTTGCTAAAAAAGAAAAGCTAAGCTTGTTTTGTTCTTCAATCCATGCCGCAACCTCTTCATTGGTATGCGGAAGCTCGAGCCACCTGTAAGGGTCTTGAATGTCTTTACCGTGGTAGTTGTCGCTATGGTCGATTTTTTTGGTTTTTGGGTAGCTAAAAGTTTGGGGTTGTTCTGGCATGGCTAACGCTAGCATGAATCAGAACCAAAGAAAATATTGTCATCATGCAATCTTATGGCGTTTCCAGAAATGGTTGTACCATCAAAGCGTTTGTGTGACCACTGAACAAACTAAAGGTATCTGAATCACTGAACCTAGACTATCTGAAGTCTAGGGGAGTAAGAACTAAGTAACTCAGTTGCTGCTACAATGTTTCTTGGAACTGCAATTAGTTTTGATGGCTTTGCATCTATAGCCTTTTGCATTTAAAACGCTTAGCTAGTTTTAAATGCCGAACTAGCTGAGTAAAAACGGATGGGCTAATTCGATGTCGTGTTTAAGCAGAAAACTGCTATATTATACTATTTCCGTTTACTTTATTAATAAAGTAAACGCGATCTTGGAGTTCCGA
>CAYGTA010000094.1:0-12667 GCA_964352605.1 uncultured bacterium
TGATTACGTCCCAATCGGACTTGGTATTGTTTCGACGATCCAAGATCGCGTTTACCTTATTAATAAAGTAAACGGAAATAGTATTAGTATTATCTGAGGGTTTGTTTAAAGACTATAGTCACTGATAAATGACTGTCGAGTTTAACTTTGGAAGAAGACTTTCGTTATACCTTGACGGAAGTGGATTTGAAACGAAAAGGTCATCGTTTAGTTAGAAAAATTGTATAAAAAAATTCTCGATTTAAAAGGTATGCCAAATTTTGCTTGGCATACCTTTTATAATCATCTTTGACTTAAGGCTTTATGCATTAAAAACCATCGGAACGTCTTGCTACTGCGAACAATTCTGAACTGTCTGTACTTCTAAACCAGGCTGCGTCTATATCACCACGAAGCACACGAACAAATACCCAAGGTGACGTTAAAGCTTGCGTTGTTATGAGGCCTGGGGCTGGTTCTGTTTTTTGCATGTTGATGTAAATATCACCATCTTCTAAACTTACGTCTTGCACTTCAATGCTGTAGCCACCAGATGGCTTCTCACCTAAGAAAACTGCAACAAGGGTTTCCCTATCAAAATCAATAGTCGGTAAAGATGGCACTGACAACTGTGACCCATAAGCCCTATTCCATGTTGATAAGAACTGCTGTTGGCTTGATATAAAGAGGTACTCTTCTTGGTCAAAACCAACCGCTTGATTTCCTTGCGCAATGACTTCCCAAATAAGATCACGGGAGGGTGGGTTATAAGCAGCAACATCTGTCGGAAGGGTAAGCTGCACATAAAAAGTGCTTATTAGATACTCGTTTAGACCATCTACTCTGCGAGCTGGCACTCTTGAATCAGGAATAACTGTGACCGCCAAAGGACCCCGTGGCTCGAGTTCACGCATAAGCATAGCGGCCTCTTCTCTGGTGAGTTCAGCCACACCAACAAGGCCATTGATACGCTCTCTAGGCGCAAGTGTGGTCACAAACCCTGACTTTGCATCAACTGCCACGGTAAACCACTTGTTGCCATCAAAATATAAGACTTCAGAAACATTTTCACCCACTTCAAGCTGCACTTCGGTTGTTAACGGAATACGCTGCACTCGAGTGGGGGGCGGTGAGAGCTTGTCTAGGGTTTGGCTTAGGTTTTCTGCACCATCTATCAACAAGGCATTTTCTACCTGAAAGGCGGCGTCGCTCGAACCTGTGCTTAGCTGCCTTTCTTGACCTGCAATAATGATGCCTTGCGGGTCACCGTAGAAGTAGCTTAAACGCTTGTTTAGATCTTGGCCATTGCTAAACAAAACAATTTCGTGAAGACTGGGGGTTTCGGTCACAGTGGGAACACATCCTGTCAAAATAACTAAGAGCATTACACTTAAAAAGGCTTTCATTTTTCACTCCATACTGCCTGCTAGTTTAACCTACAAACATCGCTAACCATTTTTTTTTACTAGGCGCACAGGCTTGCCAAATCATGCCGCCTTAGGTTTCTTGCCTAAATGCTAACATCTTTGAACTGAGAAAAACTTAAAGTATATTAGTAAAACATTAACGTATTTCTGAAAAGCCTGCTAAACTTTGCTAGTGTCAAAACGCATCTTACTTATTTCAGCCTCTATCGGTGGCGGACATGTTGCAGCAGCACGAGCACTCGAGTCTGCCTTTTTGGCTACTGGTGCCACTGTTAAGCATATTGATTTGCTAGATTACACCAGCGCTCCTTTTAGGCGTTTTTACTCGCAAGCTTATTTTGATTTGGTTCGTACAGCCCCTGAGTTTGTAGATTGGCTGGGCAATCGTTTAGATAGACACCCTAGTGAACGGCAGTCACGTCAACGCAAATTACGAGCTCGAGCTACTAGGTTGATTTCGTATCATTTGCCGAGGCTGATTAATCGCTATGAGCCTGATGTGATTGTGCACACGCATTTTCTTGCCCCTGAAATTCTTAGTACTCGGCTCATGCCGAACTTACTTACTTTAAATCGTACTGAGCCGATTCCTCAATATGTAGTCATTACAGATTTTTTTGCTCACTCTTTATGGCTGCAACCCAACATTGATAAGTACTTTGTTGCATCTGAAGAAGTCGCCGTGCACCTTAGGCATCTTGGGGTTGATGAAGCTCGAGTGCAGGTAACTGGTATTCCTATTGACCCGCGTTTTTCGAAACTCGAGCCTAAAGCAGTAGCAAAAGCTAAGCTTGGTCTAAATGAGAACAAAGATTTGCTGCTTTTTATGGCAAGTGGATTAGATATGAAGACAATTAAGCCTTTGCTTAGTGATTTAAGGACCTTGCGTTGGCCTTTGCATGTCATTATTGTTTGTGGACGTAGTCAAGAATTAAAAGCAGAAATTGAAGCTTTAGTAGATATGAATCATGATCTATTAAGCTTTGAGATTCTTGGCTTTAGTAGTGATATTCCTGAACTTATGGCTGCAGCTGACCTTATGGTAGGTAAACCAGGGGGCTTAACAAGTAGCGAGGTTCTTGCGGCTCACTTATGTTTGGCTATCGTGCAGCCTTATCCTTTGCAAGAAGAAGCCAATACCAGTTTTTTGCTTGAAAATGGCGTTGCGTTTCGTATTGAACCTTTAACTGTCTTTGCTTATAAGTTAAAGCGGTTCTTTGAAAACAATTCGATGCGGTCTAGCATGGAGCTTAAAGCTGCTAATTTGGCTAAGGCAAATGCAGCTGAACTTATTGCAAACACCGTTCTTTCTTAAGACATTACTATCTTGAAGCACGTTTTTTGAACAATTTGTTTGATAGAGTGGCGCTTATGGCGTTTTTTTCTCGAACTTTTTTGTTTTCATTTTTGGTTCTTTTGATAGTCGGTGCTGCTCCTGAGGATCGCTCTTTTGACGTGATTGTAGTGGGTAGTGAACCAGAAGGCGTAGCTGCCGCCGTTGCAGCTGCTGAGTCTGGCGCAAAAACTCTATTGCTTACAGAAGATTCTAAAATTGGTGGTTTGTTTACACTTGGACAAATGAATTCTCTTGATTTGCACTTAAAACCCGTTAATTACCAGCAGGGTTTATTCTCACGCTGGTGGACGATGATTGGTAAAGGGCATTCGTTTGATGTTCGTCGAGCTGAAGCAGCTTTTAATATTCTCTTACAAAACGCTGGCGTTACCGTAAAAACATCAGTTGAACCCATTGAGCCAGTTATAACCGATGGCGTCGTTACTGGGCTTCACATTGGTGAAAAAAATAATGATGCCTATTACTACGCAAAACAAATTATTGACGCAACCTCTGAAATGGATTTTGCAACTTTAGCAGGCGCAAACTACAGTTTTGGCTTTAGTTCTATTGGCTTTAATGCCCGCATGGCTGACACACTTGTCTTTCAGATAGATGGTGTTGACTGGCAAGCCCTTAGTCAAGGCATAAGACAAAGAGGTAGAGACTATGCCAGTGTCGATGAACATGTGGCCTGGGGCCACTTTGGTGGCTACCCAGCAGCCTATAAAGCGCAAGACGAAACTTTAAGACTTAGAGGTCTTAATTTAGGCTTACAAGAAGACGGCAGTATCTTAGTCAATGCACTCTTAATATATGGCGTTAATCCTTTTGATGAAGCTAGTAAAGCTGACGCTCGAGTACGCGCAACTCAGGAAGCCGCACGCATTATTGATTACCTCAAACTCGAGCTGCCTGGGTTTGCGCAAGCCAGTTTGGGTGGGGTTGCTGAAAAGCTTTATATTCGTGAAACCAGGCATTTGGAAGGTGTTTGTAAACTAACGGTTGATGATGTGCTTGATAACCGAGTTACGCCTCTTGATGTTGCAGCGGGAGGATACCCGTTAGATGTTCAAACCTTAACACCCTATGACAGTGGTTATGTTTACGGAAAAGGCATTATTTATGGTGCACAACTGTGCGTCAATGTCCCTGATAATCTTACAAACTTGTGGGTTGTTGGCAAAGCTGCTAGTTATGACCCGATAGCGGCGTCAAGCGCTCGAGTGGTTCCTTTTGGCATGGTTTTAGCTGAGGCGGTAGGTGTTGCTGCCAGCATGGCAGTGCAAACTGACCAGTCAAGTCAAGCGTTTATAGCCGAGACAAGTAACATTTTAGATCTTAGGGCTATTTTGCAGAGTAGAGGCGCTTACTTACCTGAAGTTGAGGCTAGAAGCCCTGTTGGGCCTTTTGCTGATCCTAACTATGATGCTTATAGGCTCATGCTAAGCCGAGGTTTGGCCGTGGGTGGCTACAGTAACGACCCTGATTTAGGCAAAGAAATGCCAGCCATTAGTTTTGTTTACTTGCTTAGCAATGTAGGGCAACGCTTTTTTAACGACCCTGATTTTGGAAAAACGCTTGTTGCCAGTTACCCTGACGGTAGCGTTGAGTTAAGTGCTGATCTTGCTTTACAAATAACCCATGACGCAGCTTGCCTTATGAATCATTGTGTTGGGGAAAGTTGGGCAGACCTTTTACAGGCAGGTATTATCAGTAAAGACTTTAGCGCTGAGGAAGTACTATCTAGAGGTCAAATGTATGCTTTGGCTGCTGATTTAACCAATTTCTCTTTAGCTAAGTTAGCAAGCAATTAAGTTACCCTGTGCGCGCACTGATTATTACACCCCACAGTTCTGGCTTTGTACCCTTTAATATTCTGGCAGATATGCTAGGCGATGATGTCTATGATCAAGATGCCTGCGCAGCACGCTTAGAATATCTCTTTTACGAAGGTGACCCCTTTACAGATGCCCTCTTTTTTGCCGAGCAAGCAAGTCATGTACATGCGCTCATATCAAGATTTGTAGTTGACTTAAACCGAAGTCGAACTGCTGGTGGGCTAAACGGCGTAATTAAAGTAACCGACTTTTCTGGCACACCCCTTTACCAAGACAATTTCCGTTTCTCAGAAAAACGTATTGAAGAACGCTTGCACCGCTTTTACGATCCTTTTCATAGAACTTTAGATCGCATGCTTGCAAAAGATGACATTAGCTACTTTATAGATGGCCACTCTATGAGCGAATTTGGCCCCATGATTGGCCCTGACAACGGCAAACCAAGACCCGCCTTTACGTTTATAACAGGGGGTGACAGCGAAGGAAACAAAGTAGAAGGCCATCACAGCAGTGTAACAGCAGAACAAGCCCAACAGCTACGCGAGATACTCGAGCTTCACTTTAAAGACATTATTCGTGATAGCGATGTGCCTGATAGTATTTTGATTAATGACCCATTTGCGTTAGGTGGCACCGTGCAAAGACTTAGTAATCCTGAGTCTTCAAATGCCAAACCTGGCTTTGCCTTAGAATTTAATAAAGCTCTTTATTTAGAGCAAGATGCCTCTGGTAAAGAAAAACCTATTCCGAACAGAATTTCGGCGCTCAACAAACAATTTCAAGCATTTGTTAGTGATTGCGATAAGCTATTCCAAACAAAGGCTTAAAGTCTACATAGCATTATGAATAGTAAGACACTATCGCTACTCTTTCCACAATGGCAAGGCTCGAGTTCTAAAGATGCACCTATGCTAATGAGGGGTAATGCTGAGCTAGCAAAATTACTTAGCCATGTAGCTTTTGATAGAATTGATGTCTCTAGAAATGCTGCTGCGGCGCGCATGGACAATATAAATGCTAAAGAAGACCTTTTAAACCATGCAAGCCAACTACGCGCTTTGTTGGATGAGCAAAAACCTAATCACGTTTTGATTATAGGTGGCGATTGCAGTGTTGATGTCTTACCGATAAGCTATATTAATCATAAATACAAAGGGGACATCGCTGTAATTTGGATTGATGCTCATGCTGACCTTAACAGCCCTGATTCTTCTCCTTCAAAAGCAGCGCATGGCATGGCACTTCGCACTGCCTTAGGAGAGGGTGACAAAGACTTAAGCGCGCTAACTTACAAGCCTTTAAACCCTGAACAAGTTTGGATGATTGGGGTGCGAAACTACGACCCCGAAGAGCTATGGTACAGCAGTCATAACAAATTAAAACAGTTTACAGCTCAAGACATAAATTACCGCAGCCAAGCACTTGCAGAAAAGCTACAGCTCCATGAAGTCAAACAGATCTATATTCACTTAGATCTTGACGCACTCGAGCCTAGTGACTTTAATGCTTCAAATTTCTCAAGTGCTGAAGGTATAAAAGCTTTTGCTTGTAAAGAACTATTGACTAGCCTTTACAAGCAATTTGACGTAGTAGGCTTTAGTTTGTGTGAGTACGCACCTAAACTAAGTTCAAACGATGAAACAAAAGAACGGCTACGTATTTTGGCTAGCTTTTTAGCTGATAACCCTTTACTTTAAGCTTGCTTTAAAATCCAGTTCATGGTTTTTTCAGCTAGTTTATCTAAAGCAGTCACACTCATTTCAATATGTTCTTCTTTAGAATCTTCGATTTTATTGTGCGATATGCCATGTAAACTCTGCAAGAACATCATGACCGTAGGAATGCCTGCTTTAGATACCTCTGCGGCATCATGTAAAGGGCCACTCGGTAATCTATGCAGTTGACCGCAGGTTTCCATAATGGCTTCATCACACAAAGCAAGTAAATCAGGATGAAAATGCTCAGGTGCAATGCTCCATAAGTGCTCCCACTCGAGTCCTACATTGCCTTCTTTAGCAAACTTTTCACTGGCATCTTTGGCTTCTTGAAGCATGGCAGCAAGCGCATTAGCATCCAGAATTCTTTGATCTAAAGTTATGCGACATTCTTCGACCACTGAAGTTACAATGCCAGGTTTTGTGCTTACACTACCAATGGTGCACACACCGCCATGCCTATCCGTAATGTTGTAAATTTCAGGTGACATTTTGGCAGCAGCTAAGAAAGCATCTTTTCGTCTATTCATAGGAGTAGAGCCTGAGTGAGCAGCTTGACCAAAGAAAGTCATAGCGTGACGCTCAACCCCAAAGGTACCCAGAACCGTGCCTAACGGCAAGTCCATATCTAGCAAAACGGGCCCTTGCTCAATATGGAGTTCTAAATGAGCTGCCACATTCTCTAACTGTTTATGGGCAAGATGTGCTTTATCAATATCAACTCCACAACGCTGCAAAGCATCTTCAAACCGAACCCCTTCTTTATCGGTACGGTCTCGCTCTTCATCAGGGTTCATAGTGCCAGCACAAGACGACGAGCCAAACAAGCTTCTACCAAAGCGAGCACCCTCTTCATCTGCCCAGTCAACAAGTTGAATAGTTACCGGAGGAACACCATATTCATCTTTAATACGGCGGATAACCTCGAGTCCACCAAGTACGTTTAAGCACCCATCCAACCAACCCCCATTAGGTACACTATCCATATGCCCACCAATAAGCAAAGCCTTCTCGCTCTTGCCTTTAAGCGTTGACCAAACATTACCCGCCTCATCCGTATGCGTTTCTAAGCCCAAGGCATCAAGCTTTTCACGCAACCACTTACGAGACTCGAGCCATGTGTCTGTCCAAGCGACACGCTGAGCACCATCTTCATTGCCTGTTAAACGTCTTAGGTCTTTGAGTTCTTCAACTGTTCGTTTTGGATTAAGTGTTGACATATGAAAGTATAGCAAAGACCCGCCTTACCAAGACAAGTCCTTGCTTTAAATACAGTAAAATTTATTAGCCCATAAAGTCTGTTTGAAACCGCTCTGCGTAACTCGCTAGCAAACTTTCCGTTTGCTTAAAAGATTTTGTAGCAACAATCAGACTCACAAACTCTTGCGAACTAGGTCGAAATTTTATTTCTGGTTCAGTGTACGCCGAAGTATCTGCAAAAGGATGCTTAGAAGGCGCAGCAATTAAACCCGCATAACCTTTACGGACTTTAGGTAAGTTGTATTTCTCACCTAAAAAATCAGCCACTTCAATTCGCGCAGCCTCTTGCCACATGACAATATCGGTAGCACTCTCAATAAGCTTATCAATATTGCCCCCCGCCACTCGAGCTGCTGTCTCAAGAAAGTAATACTCACCGTTATGATGCGCTTTTATAAATTCAGTATGCGTAGGGCCATGTGTACGACCTAACGAAGTAATCACCTTGTCATTAATGTCAGCCAAAGCAACAGCGTCAGGGTCTTTTCTATCAAGCACTCGAGTGCTAAACACGCCTCTACCTTGCAAGGCAGCCATGGGCGGCATACCGTATTTACTTACCAAAGAAAAAACAAGTTTGCCTTGCCATACTAAGCCGTCCACATGAAAAACATCACCGGGTATGAACTGCTCTAAGAGGTAGTAACTTTTTTGATCTCCTAATGCCTCTATGGCTTGCCATACATCGTTTGCATGGTCAAACTTAGTTATGCCTTCTGAACCTGCTAGTAGTCTGGGTTTTAAAACCCATGGTGCTGGCACAGTATTTAGAAAATTGTTAATCTCGTCATTATTAAATATGCCTGTAAAACTTGGCTCTTGAATGCCTGCTTTTTTTATAGCTGTTCGGTTGGCTAGCTTATCTCTAAAAAGACGTGCTGAGCTATCTCCTATGCCTTCTAAGCGCAAATGTTCCCTTAAGGCTGCTGCTGTTTCAACATCATAATCATCTAGTGCAACAATGCGGTCAATTTTTCGCTCTCGCGTTAAGTAACTGACTGCGTAAGTGACATCGGGTTGAGTACGCACATCTGGCATGTCAAAGACTTCATCAATAGCATGCCAAGGCCACGCTTCATGCTTTATACGCTCATTCATAAGTACCAAAACACGGCAGCCTTGACGCTTTGCTTCTTCAAGCAATGCCGTGCCTTTGTATTCGCTGGCCAGTGCCAAAATTGTGGGTTTCATATACGCTCAGAATACCATTAAAAATATGAAATGCAGGCAAGCACCTATTTCAAAATCGCAGCTAGTCTTTGAAATACAAAAACGCGATACTAAATACCATGAAAAAAGAAAGCTATCTAAATCAAGACCAACTCGAGCTTTTAAGTGACCCAAAGATGTTTGCCTTGTTAGCTGTTTTTGATGAACCCAAAAGCGCCAGTGATGCCGCCCGCATTCTTAAGCTACCTGCTAATACAGTTCATTTTCGGGTAAAAAAACTGCTGGCTTTAAATCTCATTGTCGAGCTTGAAGGAAAAAACAAACCTAGATTCTTGCAAGCTATAGCAGAGGAGTTTCTGATACCCACAGACTTGCTTCCAAGCATGCCAAGCTCAATGCCTCTATTGTTTGACAAAATGATGGATGAATTAAAAAACCAGTTACTAAATAGTTTGAAGCATCAACTTAACACTAATCTAGCCGATGCAGCTAACGACAAACCTGGCTTTTCACTGAAAAACGGTAACAAGAAAAAAGTTCAAACTTACAGCTATCCCGCTGAGTTAAGACTATCAACCTTCAAGCTAAGTTCCGCAACTTATCTTGCTATGCAACAAGAATTAATCGCAGTGCTAAACAAATACCAAGCCCTAAGTCATGAAAATTCGAGCTTTAGAGACTGTTCAGTTAATTTAATCTGCTTTGCTGTTTAAGAGCTTACTGACTAGCTTTGTCAAAGTACATGGTTCTTGAAAGCCAGTAAATAGTGTTATTTAATTGCGCAATTCTTAAGCTATTTTGTAAACTACCGGCATTGGCTAGCGGTGACTGAATTTGTTGATAGTAATCAGTCAAGCTTGACAAACCAGAACCCAAGGCACCTAGTGAGGTGACCAAATAAATAAGATCTAAAGGTACTTCTTGACCTGTCTGCTGAATCTGGCTTTGTCGTTGCCTAAGCGCTGTTTCAAGTGTTGAAGTCAAACCATAAAGCTGCGTTAAGTTCAGTACATATTGTTGCGCTTGAATGGCAGTCACACCTCGGGTTGCATCACTAAAAGCCAGTTCAAAAGCACCATTCGCATTGCTTAAAAAAGCCCACGCTTCAGCGTCAAGGTATTCATCTTGCGCAAATGATAAAGATAGACTCATAAAAAAAACAAATAGTAAAAAAGAACGTTTGGGCATAATAGCCTCCTGATAAGCTAAAACCTACAGTAAACCAAAGCTACCATATTTATAAATTTAGATAACGCAAAAACCTAACGCTCGAGTGTTCATTAATGCTGCGGTGGCAGAGCCGTTAGTATGAGGTAACTCAATAACCTTGTACTAACGGCGAACATTCTCTTTTAAGTAAATCTTTTGCTAGAGGTTCCAAACACTCATGCTACTAACAATGACCGAGAGTGCGCTTGGTTCTTACAAGCTTATGCTTCCTTTAAACCTTTATTTGCAGAGCTGCATTAACCATCACGCGCATCCGGCATACCTGAAGGCTTATTAGCAAGAATGCCTTCAACCTTCTCTAATAGCCCTTCATCAAACTGCCGAACAAACTCGAGTGCTTTCATGTTTTGATTGATTTGCTCAGGTTTACTTGCACCTGTGATGACGGTTGAGACGTTGGGGTTAGTAAGGCACCATGCTAAGGCAAATTGGGCCATAGTGCAGCCTAGTTCATTAGCAAGTTCGGTAAGTGCTTTTACTTTTTTGAGTTGTCCTTGCACTTCTTCGCTAGCAAGACGATTTTTTAGCCATTCATAGCCTTGGGTATCCATTCGGCTTCCGGCAGGAATGCCTTCATTGTACTTACCGGTTAAAATTCCGCTTGCTAAAGGACTCCATGTTGTTAATCCTAATTTAAAATCTCGGTATAGGGGTAGGTATTCTGATTCAACTCGGTCTCTGTGCAGCATATTGTATTGGGGTTGCTCCATAAGGGGCCCAATCAAGTGTTCACGTCTAGCTATTTCATGGGCTTGCCTTATCTGCTCAGCTGACCATTCGCTGGTGCCCCAGTAAAAAGCCATGCCTTGATTAATAACGTAGTTCATTGCTCGCACGGTTTCTTCAATGGGTGTATTGGGGTCCGGG
The DNA here is from genome assembly GCA_964352605.1 of uncultured bacterium. Classification (GTDB taxonomy): domain Bacteria; phylum Deinococcota; class Deinococci; order Deinococcales; family Trueperaceae; genus JAHEBB01. The sequence goes on from CAYGTA010000094.1 coordinate 10,826, forward strand.
CGGTGACAAAATATCAGGTCAACATAGTCAAGTTGGAATCTTTTTAAGGCTGCTAAGCTTCCTTCTATAATGTGCTTTCGTGATAAGCCTTTGTCGTTCGGGCCATTGCCACCCCAAAATATTTTTGTGGAGACGACAATGTCGCTTCGCTTCCAACCTTGTTTTTTGATGATGTTGCCCATCATCACTTCTGCTTTACCTGCGCTATACCCCTCGGCATTATCAAAAAAGGTAACACCATGATCATAAGCTGTTGTCATGAGGTCTGTAGCGACATCCTCACCAATTTGATCACCAAAGGTAACCCACGCACCAAAAGATAACGCTGAAACTTTTAAGCCTGAATCTCCAAGATACTTATAGTTCATAAGACTGCCTTTCGTTTTCTTTTTTAATTCTTGTTTCTTGTAGCATTTCCACGGTTTATCGTGCGGCTCTTGAATCGTGTGATATCGGAACACCTTGGGTCATGGAAACAATGGCACTAAGCAACTGTCTCACATTTATCGTGGAACAGCTATCATACCAGCTTGGGAAGCTAAGGCTGGCATTTACGTGTGACCTAAAAGCTTTTTGCTATAGCAATCATAAAGCCTTTTTATGATTTTTTTACAGCTCTAAAAGGCTCTCTTTGAATATCATTTGGCCAACGATTGCCGTAACTTAAGCCTGCTGCTAGATACCCTAAAGTGTCAGAGGTTTTTGCGCCAACCCCGTTCCCTCCTGAGGCAACAAAAATATTTTTTGAAACTTGGTCAATCACAGGAAAAGTTGTTTTTGTACGCGTAATAATGCAACGCTTAGTTTTAAATGACAAAAACTTAACTTTAGGTAGAATACCTTGAATAGCTTCACTCAAAATACTTAAGCAAACATCTGAATTTCCATAGCGAAACCAAGCCTGCACTTCTTCTAAACGCTTTGGAAAGGTATCAGCAAATGTGTTTGCTCCCATTTTGAAGTAATACTTGCCATCTTCATAGACTACAGGTGGCGTTAAATAAATATCTGCAAGGTCCGGATGGTCTATTGAATAGCTGATTGTAGGAATAGTTTTTAATCTCAAAGCATCTTCAGCAGAAACTTCAGCCAAAAGAATCGTTTCGGTTTTTAGAGTCAAGGCAAGCTTTTTTGGTAGCAAATGATTGAAATTAGTAAACGCCCCAGCGCAAACCAGCACTTTCTTAGCGTGATGCACTGACCCATCGGCACAGCTCAACTCAACACCATCATTCGCCTCAGAAAGACAAGTCACCTGACTTTCAAACAAACTCAAACCCTGCTTTTGTGCAAGCTCGAGTTGTGCTTTTATTAGTTTTCTGGGGTTTAGCATGCCTGCGGTTTCTGCTTCATGCAAAACCGAGTGACTTTCAGGGAAGGTATAGTCAGGGAAGGCATGGCGCCAAGTTTTATCTTTAGCAGGATAGTACTGACAGGCAACGCCCGCCGCTTTTAGAGTATCTTCAGGTGATTCACTATACTTATCTTTAAGGTGCTCAGCTCGAACTACCAAAACACCAACGGGTTCAAAAAAAGAAATGCCTGATGCTTTTTCTAGGTATGGGATTTGCTCGGTAGCACGCTTGGCAATATCTACCCAGAGTTTACTGCGGCCAGATAAGCGTGTGAGTCTACGCTGGTCATAGTGACTTGCAAAAACGCCTTTGTGTAATTCTTGCCTTGCTGGTTCAGGAGAACCAATGATTGCAACATCTTCACTTAACAACGTTAAATACCGTGCTGCTGCACTACCTATAAGCCCAGCACCCACAATAATATGTTCGAAGCTAGCCATGAGCAAGTCTACCGCTAATCTAGTAACCACATCTTTATCTATTAATT
>CAYGTA010000095.1:0-9581 GCA_964352605.1 uncultured bacterium
CAGTTCGGATCGGAGTCTGCAACTCGACTCCGTGAAGTTGGAATCGCTAGTAATCGTGGATCAGCTATGCCGCGGTGAATACGTTCCCGGGTCTTGTACACACCGCCCGTCAAACCATGGGAGCAAGTTGCACCCGAAGACGCATAGTCCCGCCAATGGGACGTGTGTTTAAGGTGTGGCTCGTGACTAGGGTTAAGTCGTAACAAGGTAACTGTACCGGAAGGTGCGGTTGGATCACCTCCTTTCTAAGGAGTCTATAAAACACTAGTACTGCAAACTGGATTAGCTCAATGTTTAAAAGAAGCACCCTTGCGGGTGTTTTTTTTATACCTATTTAGGCTATTTTTCTAAACAAACTGGGTTTTCTTTCTATAGCAGCTTTCATGTTGAAGACGACATCAACTTAGCAGATCTATCTTTCTTTAATCTTCGTAAGAGAGGGTCTTTGGTGTTTATTGTGAGAAGCTAAAGTGCCAACTTAGACAAGCTGTTAGGCATAGTTGGAAAATTAAGATACATAACCTTTTTGCTTGCGGTGAAGATTATGATTCGCTAGGCTCAATTAACGTTTTATCATTCTCCCTAACATTTCCTACCCTTTTGTTAACAGCAAAAGCTTCTAGGTCTCCTTCAAACGGGTTGAGTACATGCTCGAGTATGTCAGTGTTTTGTTCTTGGGGGTCTAGCCATAAATCAAACTGATCTTTGCTTAAAATGACAGGCATTCTGTTATGAAGACTTTTAATAAACTCATTAGCTGTGGTGGTAATGATTGTGTATGAGTGAACGACTTGTCCATCTTTTTGCCAAGCTTCATAAAGCCCTGCAAAGGCTAGTATGCCATCATCTTTTGCTTTTATATAGTGAGGTACTTTGCCGTTTTCGGTTTTTTTCCATTCATAAAAGCCTGTGGCGGGTACTATGCAACGTTGTTTCTTAAAAGCGTTCTTGAAAGATGCTTTTTCGCTTAAGCTTTCAGCTCGAGCGTTAAACGTAGTGGCCTTAAAGTTCTTTGGATCTTTAACCCATGAAGGTAGTAAGCCCCATTTGCTGTTCATGCTTTCTCTTGAGCCTGAACCACTTGTGTAAAGGATGGGTGCATATTGTGTAGGTGCAAGGTTGTAGCTTTCAAACAGGGGCGCTTCTAGATTAAAGGTACTTTCGAACAAGTGTTTTGACCAACTAACTACGTATCTTCCGCACATACGTGTCTCCTTTTGTGAGGCTATGCACTTGACAGTGCTATGACCTCAGACTTAAACTCTAAGATATAGTATACCTTATTAAATAAGGTATTTCTCATGAAGGAGTAACTTTGTACGGACTGAGTAAAAAACAAGATCAAGTATATGCCTTGTTAGAAGATAGCTGGCTTATTAACAACAGGCAACCTAACCTATCTGAATTAGCCAAACAATTAGATATGCATTATGTAACCCTAAGGCAGCATTTAGATGCACTAGAAACAAAAGGGTACTTAAATATAGAAACGCAAGGACGAGGTAAAAGCCCCATCATTAAACTACTAAACTACGAATACATGGAGGCTGCCTAACACAGTTAAGCGTGCAATAAACGCAAGAAAGAAAGAGCCCATTCACCGCCGATCAAAACAGGAGATGTGCTCTTTCATAACAACAAAAAACCACACTAGGAGGTCGTTTTGTCGATACCTTATACTAGCATAATCCCCTTTACTCCCTTAATAAAAAGCTTCTGGGGTGCAGCATGATTTGCTGCGCCTTATTCCAAGCTTTTGAGCTCTGGCACGCCGTTTATCTAAATCCAGAGTTAAAGCACAAAGCTTTAGTGAGTTTAGAAAACAACAAGGTCAAAAACCTAAACAAAAAAGCCAAACAAGCCAACATAAAAATAGGCATGCCTCTAGAAGGCGCTAAAGCAAACTGCGCTGAACTCCTTATCATAAACACAAGCTCAAGCACCCTAAAGCAAGCCTGGAGTGAACTTCTAAACCAACTCTACGCTTTTAGCAACCAGATAGAAGCCAAAGCCCAAGGCCTTGTCTATTTAGACCTAAACCAAGAAGAAGCTCAGCTCATAGCTGAAACGCTGAACGCTCGAGTATCTCTTGCTTCTAACAAACAACATGCGCATTTGCTAGCGCTAAACACGCAAGAAGGTCAGCTTAATAATAATGAGCTTAGCCTTAAAGAGTATTCTCTTGAACTGCTTTGCGATATGGGTATTCAGTCTAAAACAATAGAACGCTTTTCTTGGCTAGGCCTTAAAACTATAGCTGATTTACAAAAGTGGAGTAAGCATCAACTTAGTCTTTATATGGGTGAAGAAGCAAACCTTTTATTGCCTTATTTAAAAGGGCCTTATGACCAGCAGATTGCTGTTTTTAGGCCCGATTTAAGCTTAAAATCTAGCTACACCTTTGAAGATACTGTTTTGGAACCTTGGCAAATTAATCCTGTTTTAGAGCATTTACTTGCTGAACTAGTCGATAATTTGGCAGATAAAGCAGCTAGCAGACTAAGCATTACAGCTGAACTTGATGGCCTTAGTTTTTCGGCTACACGCTTAAGTAAAGAACCACTAAACAGCTTTGATAGGCTTTATAGATTAGCAAGCCTTAGCCTGAAAGATACAGGTATTGAAGGCTTTGGTATGGATAAACTCAGTCTTGAATTATCAGGTATTTACCGACTAAGCAAACAAGAAAGCCTATTTAAACAAAAAGAAAGCAGAGCTATGGCTATTAAGAAAGTAGAGGAACGCTTTCCAGCTTCTTTATTTGCTTTTAAAGAACAAAATCCTTTTTTACCGCTCCCTGAGTTTCAATACAAACAAGTTCCGCTTGCTTCAGGAAGTGAGGTGAAGCATGAAAAGCTCACGTTTAAACGTAAGCCTGAAAAACGGCAAGCCTTACAAAGTGAACGGGCAAAACGTCTCATCCATTCTTGACAGCTACCGCTTCTGGCCACACTGGTGGGAAGGATTCATGCCAAGAAACTACTACTTGCTTGAATTAGACTACAAAACGCTAGAAGTTTACTGCTCAGAAGGAGAATGGTTTTTCTCTCGAAAGTTTGACTAGATGAAACTAAAGGCGTTACTTAACGTGCATAGCTATTTCTCATTTGGTGAAGCCTGCTCGAGTCCTACAACGCTGGTAAAAAGAGCAGCTGAATTAGGCTATTCACACTTGGCTATCACTGATAATCTAGGTGTCTACGCAACTGTTGAACTGTACTTAGCAGCCAGAGAAGAAGGCATAAAACCCCTTATTGGTGCACGTTTTAAGTTAGACCATGAAGGCTCAGTTTATCCAATAGTTCTTTTATGTAGTTCTAAACAAGCGTATAAAACCCTAAATGAGCTTATTAACTTAGTGAAAGAAAGTAAAACTCAAACCCTTACGCTGTCTCAATTAGAAGCTCATACTCTTGATTTGCATCTTTTAACAGCAGGTCGCAAAGGCTTTTTAAATCAGTTGCTCACAAAGCGAAAAGTTAAAGAAGCGCAGTACTTGTTGGCTGCCCTTAAAGCTGCTTTTCAGGAGCGTCTTTGGGTGCAGCTCTTTTTTGATTATTACCCTTGGGATTTGCGTAGAGCAAGATCTTTACGTGATTTTGCTAAAGATAATGCTGTGGCTTGCATTATTGCGCCAGAGGTTCGTTACGCAACGCCTGACCTTATGCCGCTTAATGACACGCTTGTCTGCGCAAGATTGGGTATTAATTTAGCTACGCCACATGAAGATAGACCCCTGAATGATTGCCAAGCGCTACCTGAAATTGAATCGTTCCCGCTTATTTTTCAAGATGCCCTTGAGAACACCAATACACTTGCTGAACAACTCTACTTTGACTTACTACCCGACAGACTTACGCCACCCCCTGCTATTGTGCCAGATGCTTATGACGCAGATAGCTACCTTGAATCTTTAACAAGAACAGCTTTATTAAATAAATACCCTCAAGACTTTTTTGCCGAAGCAAAAGCTAGATTAGAACGAGAACTCTACACCATTAAAAGCTTAGGCTTTGCTGACTTTTTCTTAGTGATTCGTGAAGTCATGGCATTTTGTCGAAGTCGAGGCATACTAGCTTCAGGTAGAGGAAGCGCAGCAGGCAGCGTTATTTGCTACTTATTAGACATAACTCAAGCAGACCCAGTATCTAGCGGTTTACTCTTTGAGCGCTTTCTGCATGCAGGTAAACGCAGCATGCCAGATATAGACATAGATATAGCATCTTCAAGACGAACAGAAGTTTTTGCATGGATAGAGCAACGTTTTCCTAATAGCGCAATGGTTTGTAACCGCATTACTTACTACTTACCCTCCGCGATTCAAGATATAGGTAGAGCTATTGGCTTAGCCCCCAAAGCAAGAGACACGCTAACCCATGCACTTGGCAGAGACTACCGGCACACAAGGCCCCACAGAGCCAGTGACGCACAAGTTGTGTTTGATGAAATTCTTGGCGAAGCGCCCGTCAAACAGGTGTTAATAGGCTTACTCAAAATGATAGAAAAAGGCTTTGTTCGGCAACTTGCACCCCACAGTGGAGGCTGGGTTTTATCTCGCTACCCTTTAACGATGTACTCACCACAAGAACGCAGTACAGGCGGACTGAGATGCCTTCAGTTTGATAAAGATGATGTAGAAACCCTAGGCTTAATGAAACTTGACCTACTAGGCTTACGCATCTTAGGCGCCTTTGAACAAGCCAGAGAAGAAATTATAAGAACAGAAAGTGAATGGATTGATTTTAACGCCATACCTGATGATGAAAATGTCTGGCAAACCATAAGCTCAGGTGACACTATGGCACTCTTTCAACTAGAAAGCCCAGCGCAAACCAGAATAAGTACCAGACATAAACCACAAAACAAAGAAGACTTAAAAACCCAAGTTAGCATTGTCAGACCTGGCCCCATCCAATCAGGCAGCATAGACCCTTACATAGCCAGAAGAGAAGGCAAACAAGCCATTAGCTACCCCCATGAAAGCTTAAAACCCACGCTAGAAAAAACCCTAGGGGTTATTCTTTACCAAGAACAAGTCATGCAAATAGCCCACCACTTTGCAGGCTTTAGCTGGGAAGATGCCGACAGGTTTAGAAAAAAAGTAGCTAGCTTTGAAGATGAATACGAAATAAGCAAAGAACGAAGCGCCTTTATAGCAGGTGCACAAAACTTGCATAACGCAAGCCCCGAAAAAGCCCAAGAAGTCTTTAATCTCTGCGCAGCCTTTAGAGGCTTTGGCTTTGCAGAATCACACGCATGGGCCTTTGGGCTTCACGCCTACGCAAGCGCATGGCTAAGGCAGCACTACCCAGCAGAGTACTTCGCTGGCTTCATGACCGAACAACCCGGCATGTACAGCGCCAACACCCTAAGACAAGAAGCCAGAAGATGGAACGTTGGATTTGCCAGACTAGACATAAACCACTCGAGTTATCATTATTTTGTTGAAAAAACCCCTTACGGTAAACGCCTCAGACCTCCGCTTAGTGTAGTGAAACAAGTCTCTATAGCTACAGCGAAAAGCATTGTGCTAGAACGACTCAAACGAGGACCTTACAAAAGCCTTAAAGATTTATTTGAACGCATTGCCTTAGATAGAGATGTCTTAGAAGCCCTAGACCGGGCAGGCGCCTTTAGCAAGATGATTGACAGGCGAGAAGGCCTCTACCAAATTGGCATTTTTACACATAGCCAAGAAAAAAACCAAGGCTCTTTATTTGGCGTACCCGCAAAAACACCCCCCTTTCCGCAGCTAAGCGAAATGGAGAAGCTCGAGTGGGACTTTAAGCTTAAGGGCTTAAGTGAACATAATGTTCACCCAGTAGACCTTTATAGAAATCAGCTTTTAGAGTTAGGTGCAACCCCTATGGAGCAACTCAGGTACAGCCAAGGTTTCGTTAGAACAGCAGGCTTGGTGGTCGCTAAGCAAAAACCCCCCACAGCTAAAGGCTTTGCCTTCTGGTTACTTGAAGATAACAGCGAAAGAATTCAAGTTGTTATTCATCCTGACTTGTGGGAAGAAAATAGGCACACCCTTAGAGACTCAAAACTCCTAGTTACAGAGGGGCAGCTTAGTAGAGAAGCTCGAGCTTGGACGCTGAAAGCTAAGGCTGTTTGGGGTGTTTGAGTGTAGTGTTAGATGAAAAAACGAGTTACTTTTTCTAGGCTATCTTCAAGCTCATGAGAATCTGGGTAAGCTATAGCGTATTGCAGACCACGTAACTCTCGAATAACAGACCAGTCATAAACGCGTTGCTCAAAATGATTACCTAGCTGCCCCCCTAAAAGCTTATAGTTCTGCACCACCTTAGCTGCAAACTCCGCTGATACATAAGCTTGAGGTGCAAAATCTTGAGCACTATCCCCGTAGCTAAGTAACTCAAAATCAATAATGCCAATCACTTTACTCAAAGATTCATCAAGAATAATATTTTCACCCCATAAATCTCCATGTACTACTGTTGCTCTAGCTTGGTTATGGCTTTTGCTCTCAAGAAAAGCCTGCCACCACGTTTTTGCTGCGTTGTACGAGGCCTCATTTAAATACGCTTCTAAGTTACCTTCAAGCGCTTGCCAAAGCATAATAGCTTCATCATCTCGCTTGCTTATAGCTACAGAAGGACTAAGCTCATGAAGTTCAAGCATAAACCTTGCCAGTGAGTAAGCCACTTGCTCTAAATCCACTTGCTCAGCTAGCGATAAATCAAAAGGCCGACCTGCAATCATTGGATAAGCCATAGCACCAAAAGGAAAATACTCTGAAGCTGCCAACTGCCATTTAGGCAAAGGAATGTGTACAGATAAGTTCCCTTGCAAGTTTAGTAAATGACGAAATTCAGTTAGTTGCTGCTTTCCTGCTTCACGGGTTTTTGCAACGCGCACAATAAACGCATCGCCAACACAAAAAACATAACTACTAAAACCATCTGCCAGCAGCCTAGCTTGACCTCGACGTGCTAGATCAGGAGCAGAATGGCGCAAACCAAGACTCACCTGATGCGCATTTAAAGAACTAAGAAAGGTTGATTTCATAAAGTTGCTTGTTGAACTTAAGAAAACCGTCATGTATAAGCTACAAAACGCTTCTTAATCCCAATAATACGATAAGTGCTTACTAAAAGTCATCTCAGCAGCCTATAGCCTTTTGCATTTAAAACGCTTACATTGCTTTAAAGGTCAAACTAGCTGAGTAAAAACCCCTAGGCTAAGTCGATGATGTGTTTAAGCTAGAAAACTGCTATAGCACTTAGCATTTTAACGATGTATGCAGTAAATTGTGTGACCTTGAATCAGATGTCATCGGAACACCTTGAATCAGATGTTATCGGAACGCTTTAAATCATTACAACCAAGGCACTAAGCAAACACTCGAGTGTTTAGTGCATGTTTATGCGTTTAGTGCATGTTTAGTTTAATGATTATGCATTGAAGGCTTTCATTTATAAGCGTAATAGGTTATTATTTGTTTTGTTAATACGTTTATATTGCATTATTATATGAACTGAATCACCCTAAAATTATGAATATGAAACTTTTTGATCAACTATTTAGTATCTTTTTGCCTGTTCTTGCTGCACTTGCTGCATTACTTGTGGGTGCAATTATGCTTCTTTTGTTAGGGGTGAACCCGTTAGAGGGATATGGGGCGCTTATTCAGGGTGCCTTTGGTAGTCGAAATGCACTTGCTGATACGATTGTTAAAGCAACGCCTTTGCTACTGGTAGGGCTTGGTATTTGTATTGCTTTTCGTGCTGGTGTTATTAACATTGGTGGTGAAGGGCAAATGATTACAGGCGCACTGAGTGCCACGGCAGTTGGCTTAGCTTTACCTAATGCGCCTGCCTTGTTTGTTGTTCCCTTAGCTTTAACTACCGGCTTTATTGGTGGTGCCCTTTGGGGTGGTATAGCAGGCTACTTAAAAGCAAGATTTAATGTAAACGAAATTTTGAGTACCATTATGATGAACGTCATTGCGGTTCAGTTTATGAATTTCTTATTACGTGGCCCTATGATTGATAGTAACCAGCTAGGTGCCGCTGCTATACCTCAAACAGCTCGTTTAAGTAGAGCTTTTGATTTACCTAGAGCCGTGCCAACACGCTTACATTTAGGTGCAGCTATTGCGGTAGTACTGGCATTTCTTGTTTATATTTTGTTGTGGCGCACATCACTTGGTTACCGCATTAGAGCTGTAGGTCTAAATGCCTTTGCTTCAAAATATGCAGGCATAAACATAAACAAAACGGTGATTAGCTCTCTCATGCTTAGTGGTGCGTTTTGTGGTTTGGCGGGTGCCATTCAAGTTTATGGGTTAACACACCGCATGGTTACAGATGGGACGGCTGCAGGCTTTACAGGCTCGGCTGGTTTTAACGGTATTGTTGCTGCTTTGTTTGGGCAACTTCATCCTTTAGGCACTATCCCTTCATCGTTTTTCTTTGGAGCGCTTTTGGTAGGGGCAACCAAAATGCAGCGAGAAGTTCAAGTGCCAGCAGCTTTAATTGTTACTCTCAATGGACTCATTGTCATTTTTGTAGTGAGCAGTGAAATTTGGCGTAGGCAAAGAAGTAAACGTCGTAAGTTAGCCCAAGCAGTTGCCTCAAAGGATGCTAACAGCTAATGCAAGATTTTTTTAGTTTAACTGTCATTGTAGGTATTTTATCTTCAGGTATTCGTTTAGCAACCCCTTACTTGTACGCAGCTATTGGTGAAACCTTTGGTCAGCGTAGTGGTGTTTTAAATCTTGGTGTTGACGGCATTATGCTGTTAGCTGCCTTTGCCAGCTACTTCGTGGTACTCACAGTTGGCAGTGCTTGGCTAGGTTTGGCTGTTGCCATTATGCTTGGTGCCCTTATGGGTTTAGCTATGGGGCTTATTAGCGTTACGCTTCAAGCAGAACAAGGCATAAGTGGCATTGGTGTCTACTTATTTGGTTTAGGGCTTAGCGACCTATTGTTTCAAAAGTTTGTTGGCACAGCCAGAACAGTCAGTGGCTTCAAAGAAGCCCCCATTCCGTTACTGAGTCAAATACCAATTATTGGGGATATCTTTTTTAATCAAAATATCTTGGTTTATGGTGCCTACCTTATTATTCCAGTTGCATGGTTTGTTCTAAACAAAACAACCTTTGGCTTAAATATACGTGCGGTAGGTGAAAACCCTGAGGCTGCAGATTCGCTGGGTGTAAGTGTACAAAGAACACGCTACTACACGCTTATCATTGGCGGTATTTTATCGGGTATAGCAGGCGCCTCTTTATCTATAGCATTACTAAATGTCTTCCAGCAAAACCTCACCAACGGTATGGGCTTTATAGCCGTTGCATTGGTTTATTTTGGTGGCTGGCGACCCTTCTTTATTTTATTTGGCTCACTAATCTTTAGCTTTGTGAATGCGCTTCAAGTTTGGATGCAGGTACTAGGCATTCCTATACCTTCAGACATTGCTGTCATGATGCCTTATGTTTTAACGATCGTTGTGCTCATTTTTTCAGCAGGCAGAGTAAGAGCACCTTCAGCCCTAACCAAACCCTTTGAACGATCAGGATAAGGAGGTAAATCTGTTGCAAAACAGCAGCTCAG
>CAYGTA010000095.1:9681-12652 GCA_964352605.1 uncultured bacterium
AACCCTTTGAACGATCAGGATAAGGAGGTAAATCTGTTGCAAAACAGCAGCTCAGCATCTTCTGAGGGCAACAGAAGCTGATAGCTGGTTTTTAAGATAGTAAGTTTTAACCCTTATTAATAAATAAACTTGGAGGTAAGAATGAAAAAAAGATTAGGTTTTCTAATATTTGTATTAGTTATAAGTTTAAGCTGGGCACAAGATGCCTTTCGTGTTGCAGTAGTCATGCCAAGCGCCACCAATGATTTGGCTTTTAGTCAAAGCATGTTTGACGCACTTAGTAGCATAGAAGCTGAAATGGGCGCAGAGAACTTCGAATTTGTTTTTGCCGATGGAACCTTCATTGTAGATGACGCTTCAGCAGCCATGCGTGACTGGGCAAGCCAAGGCTATGACCTTGTCATAGGACACGGCTCACAGTACGGTGCAGCTCTGCAAGAAATAGCACCCGACTTTCCAAATGTAAGTTTTGCTTGGGGTACAGCAGGAGATACCTTTGGCTTAGATAATGTCTATGCTTACGAAGCAGCTTCAGATGAAGGTGGCTATGTAAATGGTGTCATTGCAGCCACACTAAGCGAAGCGGGTGTCATAGGTGTTGTCGGCCCTGTAGAAGTTGGTGACGCTAAACTCTACGTTGACGGTTTCATTGCAGGCGCAACTGCAACCAACCCTGAGGTACAAGTAAACGTAAACTACATTGGTTCTTTTAGTGACGTTGCCTTAGCCACCGAAGCAGCCAACACCCATGTAGCAGCCGGTGCAGACGTCTTAACAGGCTCAGCTCAAATGGTCGTAGGCCCGATTGGAGTAGCAAGCGAAAAAGGCATTTTATGGTTAGGCACACAAGCAAGCCAAACCGAACTTGCCCCAGAAATTGTCGTAGCAAACCAAATTTATGACTGGACCGTTGTATTAAAACCCATGATTGAACAAATCAAAGCTGGCACCCTAGGTGGCGAAGCTTACTTAGTCACCCTTGAAAACGGTGGACTTGTCATGGAAATAAATGACAATGCTGGTACAGCAGCCATTGAAGCCGAACTCGCCATCGCAGGTATTAAAGACGGAAGCATAACGCCACTCGGCGACTAAAGCAGCTTAAGGATGCACGCTCAAGAACGTGCATCCTTAAACTTCACTCATGGCAAACCCACTCTTACCCTCAGGCTATCCGCGCATCAATCATATGGAAATGCGCGCAATCACCAAGCGCTTCCCTGGTGTAGTAGCCAACGACAAAGTCAACTTTGACATCCGCTCAGGTGAAATTCACGCTCTACTAGGAGAAAATGGTGCAGGCAAAAGCACCCTAATGAAACAACTCTACGGGCTTTACAAACCTGATGAAGGACAAATTATCTTTGATGGTCAAGCCAAAACCATCAACTCACCCACAGACGCAATCGAACTGGGCGTCGGCATGATTCACCAGCACTTTATGCTCGTAGACTCATTAACTGTAGCTGAAAATGTTGCCCTAGGTCTAAAATCAAGCAAAGGCTTACTCACAGACCTAGATGCCGTATCAAAACGTATAGACGAACTCTCAAAACTCTACGGACTCAAAGTCGAAACCGACGCATACATATGGCAACTCTCAGTTGGCGAACAACAACGCGTCGAAATCATAAAATCCCTCTACAGAGGTGCAGCCCTACTAATACTAGATGAACCCACAGCCGTACTCACCCCCCAAGAAGTAGACGAATTTTTTAATATTTTAAAACAAATGGCAAACGACGGTCACGCCCTAATCTTCATTTCACACAAACTAGACGAAGTAACCGCCTTCACCGACCGTGTAACCGTATTACGCGACGGAAAAAATGCAGGCAACACCCTAACCAAAAACACCAACAAAAGAGACCTAGCCGAAATGATGGTCGGCAGGCAACTCAAACTCGAGCCTGAAAAACCCCTTGTAGAAATTGGCAAGGCAAGACTAGAATTAAAAAACGTAACAGCGCAAGGTGACAGGGGTGTAGCTGCCCTTAAAAATGTTTCTTTAGACGTCAAAGCTGGCGAGATAATGGGCTTAGCGGGTGTGAGTGGTAACGGACAACTCGAGCTTGCTGAGGTGATTGCTGGTTTGCGTTTAGCTACAAGCGGTGAGGTGCTGGTTGATGGCGTTAATGTGCTTAATCAAGCACCGGCATTTGCTATGTCTAAAGGGCTTAGTTATGTACCTGAAGAGCGTAACCGTGACGGCATGATTAAAGAATTTTCGGTAGCTGAGAATCTTATTTTACGAGAAAGCAACAAAGAGCCTTACGCTAAACATGGTTTTTTGAAGTTTGCTGATATTGCAAAGCGTTCAAAACAACTTATTAAAGATTTCGCAGTTAAAACCCCTTCAGCAGAAACCCCTATGGCGAATTTGTCTGGTGGTAACGCTCAGAAGGTCATTATGGCTAGAGAATTGTCACGTAACCCGAGTGTGCTGCTTGCAGCGCAACCTACCCGCGGTGTTGATATAGGTGCAACAGAGTACTTACGTGAACGCATTGTAGAGCAGCGCGCTAAAGGCACTGCAACGCTACTCATCTCAGAAGATCTTGATGAAATCTTAGCTTTATCTGACCGAATAGCCATTATTTTCCATGGTGAAATCATGGGGATTTTAGATAGAAAAGATGCAACACTAGAAAAAATTGGCCTGATGATAGCAGGCGAGCAAGTAGCTTAAAAGCATAGCGCCCTGCGAAATGTAGATGTCAGATGCTACTTTATGCGTTAAAGATTGCAGTTCCATGAAACAGTGCAGCCTTGGTTGAATTGGTTTGTTTTTACTCCCCCGGGTCGCACGAATGGTCTGATGGTGCAACCATTCGTGGAAATGCTAAGAAATTCAAGAATTTATAGTGCTTTGCAGACATATTGACACTCTGACAATACGTCTGAGCAAGAGCATATGGTTAATATACACTTTTGCCTTTAAATGCCGAACTGGCTGAGTACAAAAAGATTT
>CAYGTA010000096.1:0-12634 GCA_964352605.1 uncultured bacterium
TTTCTAGCCAAACTTGCTTAAATTTTGTATCATCATGACTTCACGTGAGGCGCGAAGGGAAGATTTATGACGGAGTCAGACGCAAAAGTAGAGAAAATAGCTAGTTTGCAAGGTAGAGATCTACTCTCACTTGCAGATTTAACAAAAGATGAATTCGAAGCACTCATGCTTAGTGCTGTGCAATTAAAAGAAAACTGGAAGTCAGGTGTTCGACCTGAAGCCCTTAAGCACAAAACACTCGCCATGATTTTCGAAAAGCAGTCTTTACGAACACGCTCTACGTTTGATATTGCCATGTTTCAGCTTGCAGGCCACTCTATTTTACTAAGCCAAAACTATATTGGCTGGGGCGTTAGAGAAACCATTAGAGATGTTGCCAGTAACCTTGAGCGTTGGGTTGATGGCGTTATGGCACGCACCTATGGGCATGACACCTTACTTGAGCTTGCCAAGCACGCCAATGTACCTATCATTAATGGTCTCTCAGATTTGTTGCATCCTTGTCAATTAGCAGCAGACTACATGACTTTAAAAGAAGAATTTGGTGATTTGACTGATCTTACGCTAACCTTCGTTGGTGACGGTAACAATGTTTGTAACTCGCATATAAATGCAGCAATGCTAGCAGGACTTAAGTTAAGAATAGCCTGCCCCGAAGGTTTTGACCCGAACGCCAAGATTTTAGCAGCAGCACTCGAGCGTGGTGCAAAGATAGAGATTTTTCGTGACCCGAAAGAAGCTTGCGAAGGTACAGATGCGATTTACACGGATGTCTGGATTTCAATGGGGCAAGAAGAAGAAACGGAACGTCGTCAGAAAGCCTTTGCTGGCTACACAGTGAGTTCAGACTGGTTTGAACTTATGACTGAGCGAGGTATTTTTATGCATGACTTGCCTGCGCATTATGGTGAAGAATGCACAGAAGAAGCCGTTTACCATGAACGTAGCCGAGTCTTTGACCAAGCAGAAAATAGGCTGCATGCCCAAAAAGCTATTTTGTATCATTTCTTATGAGCAGTGAGCTATGTCTAAATTAAGTGTTGGTATTTTGGGGGCAAGTGGTTATGGGGGCGCGGGTTTATTGCGTCGCTTAGCAAGGCACCCTAATGCAAAGGTAACGGCGGTAGGTTCAAGGCAATACTTAGCTAAAAAGGTTGAAGCGGCTTGGCCACAACTTGCTGGTTTTTACGATGATCTCATTTACACAGATAGTACCGAAACCATTCAAAATTGCGATGTCTTATTTTGTGCAACGCCACATGGTGCAACTGCGCCCTTAGTGGCAGAGGCACGTAAGGCAGCTAAACAAGTTATAGATTTATCTGCAGATTTCCGCTTGCCAATCAAGCTTTATGAAACATGGTACGGTAAACACCCGCATCCTGACCTTTACAGCCAAGCTCGTTACGGCCTTATTGAACTCCACAGGCAAGAGATAAAAAACCTACATTTAATTGCTGTACCCGGTTGTAACTCGAGTTGCGCCATTTTAGCGTTAGCACCCTTGGCTTTTAATAAATTGCTTGGCGAAGATGTGATTTGCAATATCATTACGGGCGTTAGTGGTGCAGGCAGAGGTACAAGCTTGGCTTTGCATTATGGTGAAGCCAATGAAAACGCAAAGCCTTATAAAGTGGCAGGTACGCACCGCCATGTTGCTGAAATAGAAATGACGCTAGGACGCATTCAGGCAATGGGAAGGCAACTAAGCACCCATGAATCCTTTGAGCCTGTAGTTGTTGCTTTTAACCCGCATTTGGTACCAATGAGTCGAGGGATTTTAGCAAGTTGTTATACAAAACCCTCGAGCAGTCAAAACCTGAGTAATGAGTATTTGTTAGAGCTTTTTAGAGACTTTTATAAACATGATCCACTTATTCATGTGCAAGAAAACCTGCCTGAAACAAAAGCTGTTCAAGGCACAGATCGTACTTTAATTAGTGTAAGATTTGATGAGCGCAGTCACCAAGTAATAGCTTTTGCGGCAATAGACAATTTAGGAAAAGGTGCTGCAGGGCAGGCAATACAAAATTTTAATCTAAACAACGGGTTTGAAGAAACACTTGGTTTAGAACAGAACGGACTCTGGCCATGAAACTTCCACAAGGCTTCAAAGCGGCAGGCATAAAAGCAGGGCTTAAACCCTCAGGTAAATTAGATTTAGGACTCATTTATAGTGATTACCCTCTTGCTTGGGCATTTATGGGTACAACCAACCAATTACAAGCAGCATGTGTAAAACGAAACCGAGCACGCTTCAGCTCAGGCGATCCTGTGCACGGCATTATTGTCAATAGTGGCAATGCAAATTGTGCAAATGGTGAGCAAGGCATATGGGATAACGAAGATTTTGCCAGCATGGCAGTCAATGCACTATCACTACCCAGAGTCCAAGCCATGCTTACAGCAAGTACTGGCGTGGTAGGGCAATCTTTAGACATGAACAAACTCAAGGCAGCCGTTCCGCAAGTTAGTAAAGAACTCGAGTTTGATAGTGATGGTTTTGCTGAGGCAATTATTACTACAGATCATACGCTTAAGCAGGTTTCTAGAACCCTTAGGGGGGGCGCTCGTATTGTGGGCGTGGCTAAAGGCTCCGGTATGATTCATCCGAATATGGCAACCATGCTAGGTTTTGTAATGACGGACGCTGCTGTTTCTCAGGAGAGATTGCGTGAAATTTGGCCTGAGGTTGTTAAAAATAGTTTTAACCAAGTAACGATTGATGGAGACACTTCACCTAATGACATGGCGTTTCTGTTTTCGACAAGGCAGCAGCGTGTGATGGAAGTTGAATTTATTGATGCTTTAGAGCAGATTTGTCGTGAGCTTGCTCAAAAGATTGCTCGAGATGGTGAGGGTGCAACTAAGCTCTTAACCGTGAATGTCTCTGGTGCTAGAAATGATGAAGAAGCGCGAAAGGCTGCTCGTGAGGTTGTAAAGAGCCCGCTTGTCAAAACGGCTATTCATGGTAATGACCCTAATTGGGGTCGTATTTTGGTGGCGGTTGGTTACTCTGGCGCTGTTTCAGATATGAATAATGTGCGTATTGACTTGCAGACGAGAACTGTTTTTCAAGGCAAACCACAAGCTTTTGACGCTGAAGAAATAAGCAAAAGTCTTAGTGTTAATGATGCCGTCATTGATATTTATTTGGCTGCAGGAGACGCAAGCGCAACTGCGTGGGGTTGTGATTTAAGCCGAGAATATATCTCTATTAATGCGGATTACACGACCTAAGTTAACGAACATTGCATTCACTCTGAAGAATGACTAAGTGAGTGAAAGTTAAAAAATAAATAAATAGTTTTAGCTAGTACGTTTAGGCGCGTACTAGCTGTTAAATTCGTTTTGTACTAGCTTTTCCACGCGTTGTTCTACCAAACAACGCCTGCGATCTAGGGCAGTATAAAGAGATATCCCAAAGGTGGGGCAGCTTGTTGTGGAAGCGCTATTGATGAGTAACAAGGTTTCGGAGCACACTTGTTTAGGCTAAGTTGCTTTGCTATCTTTTTCTGTTTGCAATATGAATAGCTTTGCCATGAGCATGCTCAGCAGCTTCCATGAAAGCTTCTGCAATAGTCGGGTGAGCGTGTTGGGTTAAGGCAATATCTTCAAGTGTTGCCCCCATCTCTATAGCCAAGGCAGCTTCTGAGACCATGTCACCGGCGCTCGGACCCACCATATGAAAACCAAGCAGTAAGTCGGTTGCCTCATCACCAATGACCTTAACTAAGCCTTCGTTACTTCCTAAAGTAGTGGCTCTACCTGAAGCGGCCAATGGGAACTTACCTACCCTTATTTTGTAGCCTTGAGCCACAGCTTCATCTTCAGTCATACCAACACTTGCTAACTCAGGGCTTGTATAAATAACGCTTGGCACAATTGTGTCATAAGCACTTGGTTTGCCTGCTGCGTGTTCAGCCGCAACAACGCCCTCTTTCATAGCCTTATGCGCCAACATAGGGTTACAAGCCACATCACCAATGCTATAGATGTTTGCAACTGCGGTTTGCATATGATTATTTACTTGCTTAACAAAACCACGTTCAACCCCAACCCCAAGGGCTTCAAGACCTAAGTCAGCCCCGTTTGGTTTGCGACCAACAGCAACCAGAAGTTTATCTACCACAACAACTTCTTGCTTACCATCTTTATCTTCTAAGGTAACCTCAATGCCGGCTTTGGTTTTCTTTTGACTCACTGCCTTGGTACTGGTTTTAATCGTAATGCCACGCTTTTTAAATGACTTCGCAAGTTCCTTCGAAACATCTTTATCACTAAGTGGAGAAATGCGTTCCTGAAGTTCAACCACCGTGGTTTCAGACCCCAAAGCATTATAAACATCACAAAACTCGAGTCCTATGGCGCTACCGCCAATTGCCATGAATCTTTTTGGTATTTCACTTAAAATAAGTGCGCCAGTACTATCAACAATGCTTTCACCATCAGTCTCAAAACCAGGTATGGCAATGGGACTCGAGCCTGTTGCGACTATGAATTTTTCTGCTGTGTAGGTTTTACTTCCTACTTTAATTGTGTTTTTGTCAACAAAGCTTCCTTCACCTTCAAGTAGATCAACTTTGTTGCCTTTGAAAAGCATGTTCACGCCGCCGGTCATTTTTTTGACTACGCTATCTTTCCACTTAGATACTGCTTTTAAATCAATTTTAGGCTCACCAAAGTCAATGCCGTAGTCTTTTGCATGTTTGGCTTTACGTAAATCTTCAGCAACATGAAGTAGGGCTTTGGTGGGTATGCAACCTACATTTAGACAAACACCACCTACATATTCTTTTTCGACACAAGCTGTTTTTAGGCCAAGCTGGGCTGCTCTTATAGCTGCGTGGTAGCCACCTGGTCCTGAACCAATAACAATTAAATCATAATCCATAGAAATGCCTCCATACTTTGATAGTTTAATGCAAATATGGATGAGTTAATGCGTTGTGATAAGAGCTTTGATTTCTAGATAGCTAGTAAAGTCGTTTATTTGATTCAAGAACAATTGCTAATTCAGGGGCTAAATCATCTAAATAGTCATCTTTAATAAGTCGAACATCAAACAAAAACCAGGTCTCTTTGAGTTCGTCATGCTTAAAAGCAAAATTGTCTTTGCTTGTTTCATAGTAGTCAATAAAACGTTGATAAGTACTAGCGCTACACAAAAAAGCTGACCTAGCCCAGTCAATCTTAAGATTGCGCTCCAAAAGCTGTTTTTTACTAGCCCGAGCGTCCGCAAGTACACGACGTAATTCTTTATCTTTCATTTATTTGCTTAGCCTAAATTTAGCTGACTTTCTTAAGTCTTACTTTTGAAGGGAATGTGAATTTTCTAGCTAAGTGTGCTTTGGTTTTTAGTGTGAAAAGCTAGTTTCTGGCTCAGACACGCATTAATTTTTGTAAAAGATAAAACATTTCACTTGTTTTTGCTTGCTAAACCAAGTAAAGTTAAAGCAAGCACAAAAATAACAATTTATTTTTATGCCTCACTTTTATGAATCAGCGACCTAAAAAACCCACCATGCCTAGCCACCTAGTTGCTCTTGTTTCTGTAACAGGAGTTGTGAAACACGTTGAAGCTTTTCCAAATTATAGATTTGCTGAGACTTACCTTCTAAACAACGAAGCAAAAAATCGTGTTTTACTCAGTTACAAGCAAAATTGTGTACCTCAAGCAAACGTTCCTGAGAGTAAAGCCAAACCTGAACGCGTCTTTCCTAAAGAAGGCATGTGCGCTATTTTAAAACCAGGCACCCGTTTTACCGTATTTCATCAAGACGAGCAGCTGGCAATACAAGAAGGTTCACGAATTGCCTACAAAGAAAGAACAGCTGTGGGGCTTTTTGAAATCACTCGAGTGTTAGCTAAAAAGGTTGCTAAAACGGAAAAGCGTGAACGTAGACGCGTGCGTGTTTAAGGCATATTTTTTCAATACATTTAAATTTTGATGTCTCTAATAAAGCTCTTTTAGGATGCATAAAAGAGATGTTTTTGAATTAGTTTTGAACGCATCTAACATCGAATTATTGCTATTTATTTGTATATAGTAGACTTATTAAGTATGTGTGCTTTTGTCTGAAGATGATAAAAGTGGCTAAAACCTTGACTCTGACAGAAAAAACTTTCGTTTCCTAAGCTTGCATTAGCTTGATTATCTGTGCTTTAATGTATAAGTTGTCGAGAATACCGCAAGGAGGATCTCCCTTAAAATGGATGAAAAAATAAATCAGGCCGCAGAAACCCCTGCTGCTGCCGCCGACCTAGCCCCGGAAGAAACCACGACCGAGGCCCCGACTGTAGCCGCTGAACAGGGGCAAAGCACTACAGCCGAAGAAACAACCATAGCGACTGATGCAGCACCTGCACAGTCCCTAACCCTAACTGAGCAAGGCTCAAATGAGCCTGAGAACATCACTATGGAAGATGTTCTTGCTTCAACAGATGAGCAGTTAGCCCGCCCACCCGTCCATCGCGGTATGATTGTAAAAGGCACCATTATTATGCTAGGCCAAGAAGGCATGGTTGTAGATGTTGGCGCTAAAATCGAAGGTACACTACCTTATAACCAACTGTTTGAATTTGATACCACCGCCGAAGAAGCAGCTAAATACTTCAAAGCTGGTGACGAAGTACAAGTTTATATTGTTCGTTCAGATGTACCTAACAACACCATCATTCTATCTAAAAAACGTGCAGACCAAGAACGTGCTTGGAATCTTCTTCAAGAAATCTTTGACAAAGAATTACCTGTCGAAGTTGAAATTGTTGAAAAAGTACGTGGTGGTTTAGTTGCAAATTTAGGTGTCAGGGCCTTTTTGCCAGCTAGTCAACTTGATGTACGCAGAATTACTAATTTAGACCCCTACGTTGGTCAACGCCTCAAAGTCAAAATCATTGAGCTAAACCGTAAACGTAACCGCATCATTGTTTCAAGACGCGCTATTGTCGAACAAGAAGTTGCCGGTCTAAAAGAAGAAACCTTGAAGAAACTCGAGCCTGGCTTCCAGACTGAGGGTAGCGTTGTTGAGATTACTGACTTTGGTGTCTTTGTTGATCTTGGTGGCGTAGATGGTCTTATTCACCGTAGTGAATTAACGCATGCTCGTTTTAACCATCCTAAAGAAGTTGTTAAACTTGGTGACAAGCTTAAAGTAGAAGTTCTTGATATGGATTTAGAGCGTGAGCGTATTAACTTGTCAGCTAAGAAGCTCATGAGTGATCCTTGGGAGAACGCTTTACTTAACTACCAAATTGGTCAGCGTGTTGAAGGTAATGTTACTAACCTTACTTCCTTTGGTGCTTTTGTTGAGATTGAAGCTGGTTTAGAAGGTCTTATTCACGTTAGTGAAATGAGCTGGACAAAGCGTATTCGTCATCCTAAAGAAGCAGTGAGTGAAGGCGATCATGTAGAAGCTATGATTCTCAAGATTGATACTGAGAGTCAACGTATTTCGCTTGGTCTTCGTCAAACACAACCTGATCCTTGGAGTAGTTTGCCTGATCGTTATCCTCCAGGTACAGAAGTAAGTGGTCCTATTACAGGTCTTACTGACTTTGGTGTCTTCATGGAGATTGAAGAAGGTATTGAAGGCTTAGTGCATATTAGTGAGCTTGCTCATGAGCATATTGATAATATCGAAGAGCACTTCAAAAAAGGTGATGAGATTTCAGCAGTGATTCTTAATATTGATCCTGTTGAGCAGCGTGCTAGCCTTTCTCGTAAGCGTTTGCTACCTTACACAGGTCCTGCGGTTGATGATCGTGATGTACCTATGGGTGGAGGCGCACCATCTAATCGTAATAACCGTAATAAGGGTCGTCGTGGTGGTCGTCGTAGTCAAGGTATTGATTATGATTACAGTTACGCTGCAACTGAAAGTGGCGCTAAAACAACAACTAAGCTTGGTGATGTTTATGCTGATCTTTTTGCGCAATTTGGCTTAGCTGAAACAACGCCTGAAGAAGAAAGCAAAAAAGAAACTCCGGCCAAAACTGAAGAGTCAAAAGCTGAAGCTAAAGCAGAACCTAAACCTCAAGCTCCTAAAGTAGAAGCAAAAGTTGAAGAAGAAGTTGATCCTGAAAATGCGATTGATGCTGCTGAAGCTGCTGCCCTTCTAACGGCTGCTTTCCGTGATGGTAAGCGCCCGCCTAAAGAAGAAGCTGAGCCTGAAGCTGCTGCCGAAGCTAAAGCTGAGGTTGAAGTGGCAGCTGAGCCTGTTGTTAGTGAAACAACGACAGCTACTACTGCTGAAGACTTAACAAGAATTGAAGGCGTTGGTCCAATGTACGCTGAAGCACTTCTTGCCTCTGGGTATGCTACTTACGCAAGTGTTGCTGCTGCAACTGTAGAGCAATTACATGCAGTTGCTGACGAGGCTGGTATGAGCAAGTCTGCCAGTATGGAAACATGGGCACAACAAGCACAACTCTTAGCAGATGGTGATGAAGAAGGCATAAAAGCCCTTCAAGATAAACTTGATGGCGGAAAACCTCTTTAAAGATTAAAAGTCACTATTAAAAAAGGCTTCGGTTTAAACCGAAGCCTTTTTTAATTTAGTAGAGTCTATCTAAAAAGATTAAGAATAAGTAAAATGGCAACAGCTGCAATGAGAGCAGGAATCAAAATTCGGCCATACTTTAACTTGGTTGAGCTTACTTCTTGAGTTATATCGGTAACGCTATCTTTTGCTTTACCAGCCATATCTGTTGCAGCATCCCAACTACTTGAAGTCACATCTTTAGCAGATGTTAAGGAATCTGAAACAGCGTCACTGACATGATCAACCCCTCCAGAAACAAGGTTTCGACCATGCTCAGCCGCATCTCCTAAACCATCTAGACCTTTTTGACCTAGATCACTAAGGGATTCAATACCAGAAGCACCAAGATCAGAAAGTCCAGATGCTGCTTGAGAGGCCATATCGTTAGCTTTGCCAACACCGTCTCCAATAAAACTGACCGAACCTTCAATAGCATCTTCAGAAAAATTCGCTGCTTCATTAGTAAACTCAGCCGCAAAGTCTTTACTTTCTTCAAAACCATCATCAAATTGAGCAGCAACATTAGCTGAGGCATCGTTAAGGTCATCCATACCAGCATCAGCAACATGTTGCGTTTCCTCAAAAGCGTCAACAGCAAATGCTTGTGACTGGTCACCAATATCTGAAACAGCATCTAAGCCAGCTTCAGACATGCCAGTTAAATCTGGAAGCACTTGCGGTTCAGAAAAAACATCAGCAAAAGAATCAGCACTAGATTCAAGACCATCTGTGACACTATCCAAGCTATTAGTTGCAGCAGCACTCGAGTCTTCTAAGCTTGCACCAATATTAGGCTTGAGATTAGAAAGAAAACCAGCTGAACTAGAAAAATGACTACTCAACCCTTCAGGTATTTCTGAGAGCAAACTATCTTTTTGTGCTAACAAAACACTACTAATGTTAGTAGCACTAATGCCGCCCTCCTGCATAAGGTTTTGCTTCATATTACCCATGGCAATCGGTCCCAAAACCCCCAATAATTTATCGGACGCAGCTTCATTAATACCGCTAAAGTTAGCAACACCTGCGCTTAATTCAGAGACACTTTCATCACCAAGCAAAGTAGACAGCATACTCGAGCCTTGTTGCGCTAAACTATCTGCTTTGCCACTGGCAAGTAAGCCCGGAATGCTGGCTATGGCGTTATCATTGAGTTTCGCTAATATTTTGCCTAGATCATTGGCACCCTCAGGGGTGCTTGCTTTGTTCATCATGCCGCCAAGCAAGGCGGGAAGTGCTGCTTTTAAAGCAGTTTGTGTTTTTGTACTGTCTTCACCGATCAAATAGCTGATTTGCCCAACCATTTGATTACCCACCTGATTGTGGATAATCTCAACTAAATTCATGAAAACTCCCTTCGACTCTGCGAAATTATACCTTATTTGTCAAGCTTGCCACCTTAAGCCTTTAGGATACGCGTTAGTTACTGAGCTTCCTGAGCGTTTACCCCAGCCCAAAGCAAAGCCGTTGGCACTAATGATGGTCCAGCCTTTTGGCCCTTCGCATTCCAAACCATAGCCCTGCAAGTAGCTAAGTAAGGTGGGGTCTTTCTCATTAAAGTCACTATGATTGAGATTCTTCACTTGACTTGGCGTGAGTGCTAACGCCAGTGAATGAGAAGGCTCAAAACGATTTTTCTCTAAATTCCCTAGATGCAAACCACACCTTAAGGCAGATAATGAACTGAAATCTGGCACCAGTTCAGGTACCGCAAAAACTTTCTTACCAAACAAAATCAGCTTTTTTCCTTTAAGAAAAGACGTGATGCCATAATCATGAAGAAAGTCCAAACAAAACAAAGTTTCTTTTTTGCTGAGCATTTGAAACTGATGATTAACAACTTTAGAGTGTTCACTCGAGTTCTTTTTGAGCAAAGCTACAAAATGCCCTTCACCTTTAAGTTTATGAGGCCAAAGCCTAATAGCCTTAGCCAATTCTAGATTTTCAGGTTCCACCCAATCAGCTCGAGCTCTATCAACACCTGTTAACTGAATGCCTTCTAAAGAAAAGTTAGCGTTATCCTTTAAAAACTGTGCAATGACGTGTTCATTTTCTTCTGGTGCAAACGTGCAAGTACTGTAAACCAGATAACCATCCTCTTTTACGAGCTTGGCAGCGTCATGAATAAGACCTGTTTGCCGTAAGGCGCAATCTTTAATGGTTTGAAAACTCCACATCTCACGAGCATCTGTTGATTTACGAAACATACCCTCACCAGAGCAGGGTGCATCAAGCAAAACACGATCAAAAATGGCTCCCCATTGCTCAGCTAGCAGACTCACTTCCGCGTTCATCACCAAACTATTTTTAGCGCCCCAACGCTCTAAGTTCTCAAGTAAAGCCCGACAACGTTTGCGATTAACATCATTACTAACAAGCAAACCCGTATCTTTCATAAGAGACGACAAATGTGTGCTTTTACCGCCTGGAGCAGCAGCCAAATCAAGAACCCAATCGCCCTCTTGAGGCGCAACCACCTCAGCAACAGACATGGCAGAAGGTTCCTGCAAATAATAAAGGCCAGCTGCGTGAAAAGGATGCTTACCCGCCCCAGAATTGTTAAGCAAAAACCCAGACTCGAGCCAGGCGACAGGTTCTAAAGAAAGCTCAGTTATGTCTAGAAAAGCTTCAGCGCTTAATTTATTGGTGTTTACCCGCAAGCCCGCTTGATTTGACTCAGCTAGTACTTTAAGGAGGTCTTGGGCTTCAGACCCTAGTAGGGTTCGCATCCGGTGAACGAATAGGTCAGGTAGCATAATTTCATTTTTAATCTAACATGCTTGGCTGTTTATTGACATCTTAAGCCTTTTTAAGCAACAAGAAACAGCACCTTCGTAGGCCGCCTAATGTAAACTAATCTATGACTACTCCTATTTTTGATGGACACAACGACACCCTTTTGCATTACTACAAAAAACCACGTGGCAAAAAAAATAGCTTCTTTGAAGAAACCAAAGAAGGCCATATTGATTACCCGAGGGCAAAAAAAGCTAACTTCGCTGGCGGATTTTTTGCGGTTTACTCACCCAATGACGGCTTTGATATGGAAGCGCACCTTGTTGATACCAAAGAAGGTTACGACTTTCCTTTGTCACCCCCACGTGACCGCCAGCCAGCCTTAGAAGATGTGATTGCTATGGCGAGCATTTTGTTTAAAACAGAACGTGAATCTGAAGGAAAGTTCAAAGTAGTAAGAACTTCAACAGAGTTAAAAGAATGCATTGACAGCGGTGTTATGGCTGCCATTTTTCATATCGAAGGTGCCGAAGCGATTGATACGAAACTAGACACTCTCGAATTACTTTATCAAGCTGGCTTGCGTTCACTAGGGCCAGTTTGGAGCCGCCAAACTCAATTTGGTTCAGGCGTTCCCTTCAGCTTTCCTAAACACCCTGATTCAGGTGATGGCTTAACGCTAGCAGGTAAAGAACTGGTCAAGCGCTGCAATGAGCTTGGGATAATGATTGATCTTAGCCATATGACAGCTAAAGGCTTTTGGGATGTAGCTAAGGTGAGTGATGCGCCATTAGTTGCAACCCACTCAAATGTTTACGCTTTGTCAAACTCAGCTAGAAATTTAACAGATGAACAGTTTAAAGCGGTTGCTGACTCTGATGGTATGGTTGGGTTAAATTTTGCCGTTGCTTTCTTACGTGAAGATGGCCATTCAAATGATGACACGCCTTTAGAAACCATGCTAGCCCATCTTGACTACATGCTTAACTTGCTAGGTGAAGACCGTGTTGGACTTGGTTCAGATTTTGATGGCGCTAAAATACCCAAAGATATAAAAACGGTAGCAGGCTTGCCAAACTTAATTAAGGCAATGCAAAAGCACGGCTACAGTCAAGACTTAATAGAAAAGATTGCCTACAAAAACTGGCTTCGTGTTTTAGCGAAAACGTGGAAAGACTAAAAGTTAGAGTCAAGCTAGCTTGTGTTATTTAGGCCCTAAAAAAACATATATTTGTTGTATTTCCAATAAGTATTGCACCATTTACTCTTCTACCTCGTTCTTAATCCCTTAAGAGCTTCTCCCTTGGGTCGCAACAGTCCCAAAGGGACAGCTCCCTTATTAAGGGAGCCTAATA
>CAYGTA010000097.1:0-12578 GCA_964352605.1 uncultured bacterium
TAGTATTTTGGGTAGTCACGCGCTTGTTTTAAATGCTGCGGGTATTCAGTACAGTGATGGTAGCTTTATGAATGATAGCTTTACAAATTTAAGTATGGGGCTTTGGGTTAAACCTGATGATGTTACACCAGTTAATCCTCAAATTATTTTTGATGAGGGTGGCACGACTAATGGTTACGCTATTGTTTTGACCCCTTCTGGGCAAATTCAAATAGATATTCGTGAGGGTTCTAATCAGCAGTTAGCTTTGTTTGACTTTCCTAGCGATGGTGGCTGGCATCATCTGGCTATTACTTATGAGAATGGTTTGGCTACCGCTTATCTTGATGGTGTTGCTAAAAATACGGTAGCAACAGGCTTTGCTGATATGGCGTCACACGGTAGTGCTGGTGGTGTTGGTGCGAGCTTCGGTGGTGACGCTTCTAGTTTGAGTACAACAGCTTTTCAGGGTCAAATTGATGAGCTTGTCATGCTGGTTGGGGGTTTAGTGCCAGCTGATACTTGGTTTGATTATGTTGATTGTGCTGCGCCCATTTCAGTAGATTATGGTGATGCACCTGCAACTTACGGTAATGCAAGGCATGTTGTGAATGCTTCACCCACTGTCTTTTTGGGTTCAGAAGCACCCGATACCGAAAGTGCGCCTAGCAATAATCCAGCTGCTACAGGTGATGACACAACAGGTAGTCCCAACGATGAAGATGCCTTTCCAAGCTTACCCGTTTTATATACAGATGACACAAGTTATAGCTTAACGCTTAGTTGTACAACAGGTGCATCTGTAGCAGCATGGCTCGACTTTAATGTAACAAGTGGCTTTGAAGTGACTGAACAAAGTACTGCAAGTTGCGTGGCAGGTAACGCAACCTTAAGCTGGACGGGTCTTTCAGGATTAAGTGCAGGTACAACGTATTTACGTATTCGCACGGCGTCTTCAAGTTTTGAAATTCAAACTCCGATAGGTAGTGCGTCTGATGGTGAAGTGGAAGATTACACGCTCAGCATAACTGCCGCACCAACGCCTACAAATGCCCCTACTATTTGCGGAACAAGCACAGCGTACAGGCAAACATTTGGTAGTGGTCTAAATCTTAGTACCGCATTGGCTTCGGGTCGAACGAGCTTTTTGCCTTACAGTCCTGGTGATGGTAGCGACTTTTTGGCTGACGGTGAGTATGTCTTAATTACTAACCCCGGCACGCCAGATGAGATTGATAACTTTAGTTCTGCCTCAGGTTTTGATGATGTGTGGCACCCTCAAGCAGACCATACAGGCGATAGTAATGGTTATATGCTGCTTATTAACGGAGACTCCAGCAGCGGTATTATTTTTAGGCAAAGTTTTGATAATCTCACGGTGGGTGAAGACTATCGCTTCGCTATTTATATAGCTAATGTTTTCCCTAACGAATCTTCAGGTGGCGCTTTGCTGCCGAACCTTACGTTAACGGCTACACCTGTTGCTGGCGGTACAAGTTTTACAAGTAGTACAGGTGACATAGCAAAAACTGATTTGGCCACTGGTTTAACTTGGATAGAATACAGTGTTAACTTTACAGCTTTAGAAACAAGCTATGAATTTAGGATTGAAGATAACACTTCAAGTGGTTCGGGTAACGACTTTGCATTAGATGATTTCAGCTTTACACTTGTTTGCCCCAGTACTGACATTGCTATTAGCAAAACTGTAGATACCAGTCTAGCAGGTATCATTACAGATGCAGATAACAGTGGCAATGTCACACCCGGAGATACCATTGCCTTTACGATTGCCATTGAGAATCTTGGCCCGATAGACGCAACAAACCTCGTTGTGACAGACATTGTTCCAGCAGGCTACAGCTACTTAGCTAGCAGCATGACAGGTGGTGACTTTCAAAATGAAGCAAACCCGAGCGGCTCTGGTCTCACGTGGAGCATTAGTAGCTTGAGTAACGGAAACAGCTCGAGTTTAAGCTTTCAAGCTGTTGTGCAAAGCAGTTCGACACCCAGTGATTACGAAAATACCGCAACCTTTAGCTCGAGTACCCCTGACAGTAATAGTTCCAACAATAGTTCTTCGGTTACACCTGACATTTTGCGAATCACGAAGTATGTGTGTAATGAAAGCTTACAGGGTGATGGTAGTTGCGATGTAGGGTCAGGGGGTGCTTCTGACCCAGCAGATGACTTTGTTTTTTCTGTAAATGGTAGTCCAGGGGATACCCTTGTTTACCGTATTGAATATGAAAACTTTGCTACTCAAGTTGATGTCTTTAACTTTAGTGATGATGTACCTAGCTTTACTACCCTTGCTTTAGATAGCTTTTCAGGTTCAGGTGAAGTTCAAGTAGAGTGTCACGCAAGTGCTAGCAATACTCTAGAGACTCTAGATACGGGTGTAATAAACCCTGTAGTTGCAGACATTATTAGTGTTTGTGGTGACCCAATCTTGCCAAATGAGCGTGGCGCAGTTATGTTTAAAGCAACGGTTAATTAGCACTTTACTCAATACTGCACTGGATTGACACTCTAACAATACACGCCTTTCACTTCTACCGTTTGAGATCCTGATGTAACAGTAAAAATGTAAGCAACTTAACATTAAAGCGCCAACTCTTAATTATTTGAGTAAATTCTCAACTTTTAGCCGACCAATCTGCTAGCTTGCTCCTTAGATATGGAGATAGTTTGCTTAACTCACCATGATTAAAATACCTGTTTTCATTTTCATTTTTATTAGCTCGCTAAGTTCATTTGTTTTGGCAGACGCCTCCTTTGAATTTGGAGAAACTACGCTAACCAACACTGTTGAAACAGGCTGGACAACGATTAACTTAACTGCAGGTCGCTATAACAACCCTATTGTTATTGCTGGCCCTTTAACTCACAACAATAATTTAGCTCTCAGTATTCGGGTTCGAAATGTGAGTGCAACCAGCTTTCAAATTGGCATGCAAAGCCCTTGTGAAAGCGAACAACGGAAGGCAGCTGGTATAACTTGCCCGCCCACAAGCTGGTCACCAGAAACAGTGCCCTATCTTGTCATTGAGCAAGGGCTCTGGGTCTTTCCGGACGGCACAAAAGTAGAAGCTAAGTTGTATACAACATCAACTGTTCGCTCTAGTTCATCTTCCTCTTTAGATAGCCTTTCTTTTGAGCATAGCTTTGCATCTGCACCAGCTGTGCTACACACCATTAACACAGCAAATATAAACTACCCTTCAGGTCATAGTAATGCAGGCGAAACCAAATGGATTAGCAGTACTGTAACTGGTAGTTCTTCAAGTACAGCACCCTCAAACTCAGGGTTCCGCATCGCGCTAGAAGGTGCAGAGGTAAGCTCGATTCATGGCTCTGAATCAATTGCTTGGCTAGCTATAGAACAAGGTCATGGTAGTAATAATGGCTTTAATTATGATACAGGTCGAACGTCTGGTTTATATATTGATAGGCACAGTGATGGGTGTTTTAGTGTTGGTAATTTTTTGGCTGGGGCTGGCTTTAGCTCTTTACCAAAAGTTGTTATGCAACACAACAGCATGCAAGGTGGAAATGGGGCATGGGTCAGGCAATGTGCTATTGGGACTCTGAGCGCACTTAATGTACATATGGAAGAAGATCAAGTTAATGATGGTGAGCGAACAGGTATACCAGAGTACGGTGCTTGGTTTGCTTTTCAATCAGGAGGACGTGGTGTTCTCGAAGCATACAATGATTTAGCTTTAGAAAAAACAGTTGCCACTGAACCTGCAGATATTATTGAAGATAATGATGCTAGTGGCAATGTAACACCCGGTGATCGTGTGCGTTTTGAAATTACAGTTACAAATGAGGGTGAGGCTGAATTAACAAACATAATCATTACTGATCCATTATCTAGTAGCAGCTATACCTATGAAGGAAACATAGCGGGTGGAGACTCACAAGATGACCTCAACCCTTACACAACAGGCCTAGAATGGGTAATTAACAGTCTGCTACAAGGTAGTAGTGAAGTACTGAGCTTTGAGGTTACTATCAACGAAAGTATAGGTTCTTACGTGAATACAGCAACAGGCTCGAGTGCAGAAAATGATTCTTATTTGCTTAATAATAGCTCTGCTGTTACACCTGACGTGTTAAGAATCATTAAATACGTCTGTAATGAAACTACCCAAGGAGATGGCACTTGTGATGTGGGTTCGGGCGGTGCTTCTGACCCAGCAGATGACTTTGTTTTTTCTGTAAATGGTAGTCCAGGAGATACGCTTGTTTACCGTATTGAATATGAAAACTTTGCTACTCAAGTTGATGTCTTTAACTTTAGTGATGATGTACCTAGCTTTACTACCCTTGCTTTAGATAGCTTTTCAGGTTCAGGTGAAGTTCAAGTAGAGTGTCACGCAAGTGCTAGCAATACTCTAGAGACTCTAGATACGGGTGTAATAAACCCTGTAGTTGCAGACATTATTAGTGTTTGTGGTGACCCTATCTTGCCAAATGAGCGTGGCGCAGTTATGTTTAAAGCAACGGTTAATTAATGATGATGCCCATGATCTAACTCCCCTTTAGCGATAGGAAGCTTATCTCCATGAAACATAAACGCAGCAATATAGGTTGTTAAGGGTACGGCTAATACAAGGCCTATTGACCCTACTATGGTGTGTACTACTTCGGCGGCAACAAGCTCTATATTGAGTGCCCGCCCTACACCAAAGTCGCTCAGGCTTAAAAGTAAAAACAAAGGTAGCGCTGCACCTGTGTACGCTAAGACTAGGGTATTAACCAAGGAACCAACATGATCTGTACCGACATTCATGCCTCGGGTATACAAATCTAACAAGGTAAAATTAGGATTCACATGCGCTAACTCTCTAATCACACTTGCCTGCACAATAGTTATATCGGTTAGGGCACCTAAAGCACCAATCAGTAAGCCTGCTAGCAACAAACCTTTTAAGTTAATCTGACTCGAGCCTGCATTAATCATCATGGCTTCATCGCTACCAAAACCTGTTAAATGAGCAAACTCAGTAAACCAAACCCCTAAAAGCATCGTAGCAATAACTGCTACGAAGGTGCCTATGAGCGCTGCTGTGGTACTCCAATTAAGACCATGTACAAAGTAAATCGCTAAAATTAAAATGCCACCCACACCCAGTAGTGAAACGAGCATCGGGTTCCAGCCATCAAGAATACGTGGCACAATAAACCAAACAACTATCCCTAAACTAGCAGCCGTAGCAACAAATGCCCTTAGACCTTTCCAGCGTGCTACCAAGACTGAAACAATCAGAAAAATACCTAGTAACCATGCCAGTGCAGGCCTGCGCACCCAGTCAGACACTACATATTGCCGTTCACCACTCGGGCTTGGTGAAAAATAAATTTCAACCTGCTCCCCTATTTTAAATTCAGGTAAAGGCATGCCCCCGAAATCACTCGGTAAGTCCATACCCATATCAGCCAGTATTTCTTCACCTGAAGCTAACCGAACTGTCGCCACTCGCTCATCAATAGCAGTAATGCGACCCTCCAGATAGCCAAACGAATCTTGCGCCCAAGCCAAAAAGCTCGAGCTTAGCAACACAATAAATAGTATTTTGGTGTAGTTACATTTCAGACGCATGCGTCAAAGTAACATTTGGCATTATTAGAAAACTAGGAGGGGTCTTGCTATTGGCAGCTAGGGCAAAGTCCGTATAGGGTTAGTTCATGATCTTGCACTTTAAAACCACCCGGTAAGGTTACGCCTTCAAGAATAGCTACAGGGCATTTGGCGCTCAACTCGAATACCTGTTCACAGCTTTGACATCTAAAGTGATGATGGTGTCCACGGCCAGCAGGCTCGTAACGCACCGAGTCGTTTGGTAAATGCACAGCCACTATCTCACCTTGCTCTTCTAGACTACTCAAGTTTCTATAGACGGTTGCAATACCCAGACTTGCTTGTTCTTGAATTGCAAAATCAAGAACCTCTTGAGGCGTAAGTGGCCCCTGCGCTGACTCGAGTGCGGTTAAGATGGCGCGTCTTTGACTGGTGTTTCGCTTCACTTTTTTAAGTCCTTTGTAGCATTGGCCCTAGTGCTTTTCCACCTACTAGGTGCATGTGTAAATGGTAAACCTCTTGATGCCCATGGTCTTTACAATTCACGATGAGCCTGTAGCCTTTTTCTAAACCTTCGGCTTCAGCAATTTTTCTTGCAGCAGTGAATAATCGCCCTAAAACAAGTTCATCTTCAGTTTCGACATCGGCAGCAGTCGGAATGATTTTATTAGGAATAATGAGTATATGCGTGGGTGCTTGCGGGTTTATGTCACGAAAGGCAGTGACCAGTTCATCTTGATAGACTATATCCGCAGGTATTTCTTTACGAATAATCTTAGAGAAAAGAGTTTCTTCTGGCATAGGCTAGTTTAGCGGTTTTTGAGTTTACAGATAGCTTTTGCTTAAACAAAGCACATGCTCGGGCTAATTCTTAGATTAAAAATTCTTGATGATTTTAGCAAAAAAGAACTTTAGGCAGCCTGTTGAGAAAATAGTTCTTCAAACTGTTCAACAAGCTGCGCTTTTACTAAGTCCATATCAAGCTGCTGGCCTGTTAGTTTTTCTAGACTCGTCATGCGCTTACCCACCAAACCACAAGGTACTATGTAGTTAAAATGATTCAAGTTTGTATTTACATTTAACGCCAAACCATGAAACGAGACATCTCTTTTTATAGCCACACCTATAGAGGCTATTTTTTCTTCCGCCACCCAAACCCCAGCGTAGCCGGGGCTGCCTTCACTAGTCAAATGGTAGTTTGCTAATAGGTTAATAATGACCTGCTCGAGTTGTCTTAGGTAGGTTCTAACTTGCCGTCCTACTGTAAAAATAGGGTAGGCAACAAGTTGACCAGGCCCGTGATAGGTAATGTCGCCCCCGCGTTCTATGTCGTACAGTACAAAGCCTTTTTCAACTAAGAAGTCTTCTTTTACAATTAGGTTTTCACGACCACCTTTTTTACCAAAGGTAATCACAGCTGGGTGTTCAACAAGCAAAAGGGTTGCTGGGCTTTCACCTTCAGCAACCGCTTTGTGGGTTTCAAGTTGTATTGCCCATGCTTCTTTATAGTCTAGTAAACCTAAATCACGAACAACAAAAGCTTGCTTCATAAGCCTTACCATAGCAAGGCTTATGTGCTTCGATTAGTTATTTGAACCTAGTTTATAAACAGCTTTGCCACCAAAATCTGCCAAATAAAGTTCACCAGCTTCATCTTCACCAAAGCTTGAAATTCTAAAAGGCGTTCTTGAGAAGACTTCAGTTGACCAACTACCCTCTTCATCCCTTTCAGCAATCCAGATAGTACCCATTGCAAAGTCCGCATAAAAGTATTTACCTTGCCAGTCAGGGTTTTCCGTACCTCTATAAACATAGCCACCAGTTACCGAAACACCTTGAGAATGATCATACTCGAGTATCGGCAGTACCGTTCCTTCTTTTTCACAAGACTCTAAAGGTTGGTTAGATTTACTTTTGTTAAAGCAACTCGAGCCTTCAAGTTGATTCCAACCGTAGTTTTCTTTACCCGTAGAGTCTGCTGGTTGAAAGTTGATTTCTTCAAATAGTCTTTGACCTACATCCCCAATATAAAGGTCAGCGGTTTCTCTATCAAAACTGTAACGCCAAGGGTTTCTTAGGCCGTAAGCCCATATTTCTGTAAGCGCACCACTTTCAACAGTGTAAGGGTTATCTTCAGGTATGGCGTAAGGGTCACCATTGTCTATATCTATGCGAAGTATTTTGCCTAAGTAAGAGGTTAGGTTTTCAGCGTATTCTCTGGGGTCACCACCATCTCCCCCATCGCCTGTGGCTATATAAAGGTAGCCATCTTTTGGACTGAACGCCAAATGTCCACCATTATGGTTTCCGAAGGGTTGGTCAAACCTAAGAATAGTTTTAACGGCTTCTGGTCTTGCCTGATTCGGGTTTTCTGATACAGCGTACTCAGCAATGATGGTGTCATCGCTGCTTCGGTCTACATAATTAATAAAAAAACGACCATTGTCTTTGTAATTAGGGTGAAAGGCTAAGCCAAGCAGACCTTTTTCGCCACCGTTGGTAGCTACCTTGTCACGTACATTTAAAAAGGTTTCTAAATTGCCATCATCTAAAACATAAAGGCAGCCAATTTTATCAATAAAGAAAAGTCGGTCAGAGCCATCATTAGCATTTTCAATGCCAACAATCTGATCAAAACCATTAATGACGAGCGAAAAGCCTTCTTCAGGTG
Organism: uncultured bacterium; assembly: GCA_964352605.1. Classification (GTDB taxonomy): domain Bacteria; phylum Deinococcota; class Deinococci; order Deinococcales; family Trueperaceae; genus JAHEBB01. The sequence goes on from CAYGTA010000097.1 coordinate 8,241, forward strand.
AGCTGGCTTCTGAAGGATTAGGAGTACACTCGAGCTGTGCATTAGCGAAGTTGCAAGCAGATGTTATAGCGACGATGCTTAGACAAAAAAATAGATTGAGTAAACGCTTCGAGGAATTCATATAGACTCAAGTCTAAACAATGAAGTGTGAAGACTATTTGAAGAAGCTTACGTTTTGTATAACGCCTTCTTCATTAAGTTTAGGGTAAGGTTTTTCATCTTTTTCTAATTGTTCTGCTTCTTTAGGGTAGAGCCATTTAAATGCTTGCCTTTGCATTTCTTCAGGGCTGTATTGTGGCTCGTTGTACATGCCTGCATCTCGGCGTTGGCGTTGCGCTTCAAACAAAATAACGGCAGTCGCTACAGATACATTCAGTGACTGCACCATGCCAAGCATAGGAATAATAATATGCTTATCTGCAAGCGTTGCAGCTTCTTTTGTTACGCCTCTTTTTTCATTACCAAACAAAATACAGCTTGGCTTGGTGTAATCAACATCTCGGTAATCAACCGCTGTATCTGAAAGGGTGGTAGCTACAAGCTGCATGCCTTGAGACTTAATGCTTTCATGCGCTTGTGCAAATGTTTTAAAAACCGTTAAATTAATCCACTTATCTGCACTGCCACTTGTTTCATTGTAAGTAGGAATGCCCCCTGTAGGGTTAATCGCATTCACTTGCCCTATGCCTACAGCGTCACAGGTTCTAAGCATGGCCGATAAATTATGAGGTTTATAAACATCTTCAGCCATAATACTAAGAGCTTTCTGGCGTTTACTTAAAACCTGAATAATGCGTTCAAAACGTCGTTGAGTCATTAGCTTAGTTTAACAAAGCTCGAGCTTTATGCGTCTCACAGCTCGTTACCCTTAAAGCTCACTGACAAATCAAGAGCTTCACTTTAAACTTATTTTAGTAACAGAGTTTCATCCTTTAATTAGATCAAAACATACTCTTATGACTTCTATTCAAACTTCTCTTCAATCTCTCAAAAAAATGCTTGCATCACGTTCGTCTGAAGGCGATTTACTGCGTGCAACCAGTAGCATGCTACTCATTCAACCCTTTGGTCTAGCCTTAAGTTTCCTCTTATCAGTTGTACTAGCTCGAGTTATGGGTTCAGATAGTTTTGGAATTTATTTTTTTGTTTTATCTTTCTTGCAGATATTTACAATGCTTGCTGAAATGGGTTTTAAATCGTCTCTGCTGCGTTTTATACCTACTTACTTAGAGGCACAAGATTGGCCAAAACTTAAAGGCATTTTAAAGCGTAGTAGCAGCGCTTTGCTAACGAGTTCTTTTACTATTATTTTGGTAACTTATAGTGTTGTTTTACTTAGACAAGCTGACCTCACGAACGAGCTTAAGCTTAGCTTTTTTATAGCCATGCTTAGCCTCCCTATTTTGACGCACATTTCAATACGCACTGCAGCACTTAGGTCGTTTAATCGTACGAGTCAAGCAGCCATGTTAGAAAGCCTTATTAAACCTTTATTATTTATTGCTTTTGTTACGATTGGCTTTTTTAGCATTCAACCCTTAAATGCACCCTTAGTTTTACTCTTAAGTTTTCTTGCATCTGCCTTAAGTTTAGGTTTGGGTGAATTCTGGCTTAGGCGGGCTTTACCCAAGGCCATCAAACATGTAAAAGCAAGCTTTGAGACTAAGCTTTGGCTAAAAGTATCTTTGCCTTTATTTGCGGTTACCGCTTTACTTTATTTTATGAAACGTATTGACGCAGTTATGCTTGGAACTATGGTCAATACAACGGAAGTGGCATTTTACGGGGCTGCTTCACGTATATCTGACCTCGCAAAACTAGGCTTAACTGCTGTCAATATGTCAGCTGCACCCGTAATTGCAAGGCTTTTTCATAGTAATAAAAGAGTTGAGTTACAACGCACTTTACGTATATCTGCTAAGGCCATCTTTGTTGTAACCATGCTAGCCAGCTTGGTCTTAGGGTTTGCTGGCCCGTGGCTTTTGGGTATATTTGGGGCTGACTTCAAAACAGCCTATAGTGCTCTTTTGATCCTAATGGTAGGTCAAGCCTTAAGCGCATTATCTGGTCCTGTTGGTGCTCTCATGACCTTAACAGGTCACCATAATGAAGCTTCCATTATGGTGTCTGTTGTACTTATACTGAATGTATCACTTAACTTTTTACTCATTCCTCGCTACGGTATGAATGGTGCAGCCATAGCAACTTCGGTTTCTTACATCGCCTACAACTTAAGTGCCTTAATTTATGTAATGAAAAGACTTAAACTAAACCCGTCTTTACTGGGTTAACTTTAAGCTAAAACTTGGCCCAAAAGTAACAAAAGATACCTAAGGCTAGGTTAATACCCTTATAGCCACAAATTTAAGGTAACGACCCTCAGGAAAATTAAGAGCAACCGCATGATCAAGCGCGTGACCTGCCTCATGAATAATTTGCGTTCGCAGCTTCAGATCTTTAGCAACCTCAGCCAACATAGACTTAAAATCATCAGGAAAAACTTGCGACGTGCAACTCGAGCTTATCAGCAGCCCACCATCATTTACAAGCTGCATGGCAAGCAAGTTTAGTTTTTTGTAGGCTCGTAAGGCTGCGTATTTGCTTTTTTTATCTTGCGCTAAAGAAGGTGGATCTAAAATAACCATATCAAACTTTTGATTTTGTTTAACGTAACTTTGTAGTACTTCAAAAACATCAGCAGTAACAGCCTCATGTACCGTCTCATCAAAGCCGTTTAGGGCAGCGTTACGAACTGCGTCTTTATTCGCAGCTGCTGCAATATCTATATTTGTTGCACTTATTGCGCCACCTGCTAAGGCGTAAATGGAAAAAGCACCATTGTAGCTAAATAAATTAAGTACCGTCCGGTCTTTCGCTAATTCTCTTACTACCTGCCGGTTATCTCGTTGATCTAAAAAAAGACCTGTCTTTTGACCGTCATACAAATTGGCAATAAAAGAAAGACCATTTTCTTTAATGGTTAGTTCAGGTGGGGGTAGCTCACCCCACAAAGCACTTAAACCATCAGCAGTTCGCCAGACAATACCCTTGGGTTTCATTTCTTTACTGAGGGCAAACACCAAATCATCTAATAGCGTTTCAACACTCTTAGCGTAGGTTTTAACAACCAAAAAACGCTCATAAACATCTACGATTATAGCTGGTAAGCCATCATTCTCACCATTAATCAACCGATACGCAGTTGTGTCAGGCTTAATTAAAGAGCGAAGCGCAACGGCGTCTTGAACACGCTCTTGCATAAAAGTGCGATCAGGTAAAACCGAATCACTAAACAAACGAACTGCAATTGCGCCATCCTCCTCAAACAAACCAATAGAGCTTGCCTGACCCGCCTCAAGACGCACCCAGTAACCCGTTTTTAACTGATGCTTTGGCAAATGATTACGATATACCCAAGGATGCCCTGACAATAAAGCCGGCTCGAGTCTTTTACCTAAATTTAAAGTAGTTAATGACATGAAAGCAGCTTAGCAGGTATTGTAGAAATACAAGGCAATTAGCAAGTAAAAATCAAGACAAGGAACGCATCTGAAAACCACCTAGACCGTGCTTACACGTTTTACTTTTAGCTATTTATCTACCCGCCAGCCAAGTGCATGTAAGCGCGATTCACTCGCTAAGTCCTTAGGCATATCAGCTAACGTCATGCTGCTCTCAGCAGCCACCGTAGCGTCAGACAAGACAACCTCACCCACCGCCTGACCTAAACGCCCTTTTAACTTAACAATGCGCCCCTTAATAACAAGTGGTTCACCCACAGGCACCGGTTTTCTAAACTTAACTTCAAGTTTTACGCTCATCATAAACTTATGCGGATCACCAATAAACGAAACCCTCGCTACGACCTCATCTAGCATGCTGGTAATAATGCCGCCATGCACCACACCGGGGTAACTCTGAAAAGCCTCTTCAACTGTATAGTAAGAAATAACCTCGTCAACACCATTATCAAAAAAAGACATATAAAGCCCTTTAGGGTTATTACGTCCGCAAACAAAACAATCATCTGAATTAGCTTGTTTATTAGGGTGATTCTCCATTTATCTAGCCTACCTTAAGCATAACTCATTATGCCAATCAAACTTTAAGCCAAACACATAAACTCTAAATAAAGTATTGATAAGCTTATCAGCGGAGGTAATTTATGAAAAAATTATTCTTGATTACGCTAATATTTGTCTCATCACTCAGTTTCGCTCAGTTCAACTTAAGTGAAGGCAGTGAAGCTCGCTTTTACATAGATGAAGTTTTACTTGGTAGAGATAAAACAGTTGAAGGCATAACGCCAGATGTAACAGGTGAAATAAGTTTTGATTT
>CAYGTA010000098.1:0-2868 GCA_964352605.1 uncultured bacterium
TCCATTTCAAAGCTTTCACCATGATCCATATGTAACGTAATAGGTACAGAGGCGTCTTCAGCGTAAGACTGAACTAAGGTTTTCATATGTTTTGGAGATATCTGCAAGATATCAGCAGGATAGGTCTGCAAGATAATGGGTGCGTTTTGCTCTTCGGCAGCTTCTATGCAAGCGCGAATCATTTCGGCACTACAGACATTAAAGGCAGGCAGCGTGTAGCGTTTTTCAAAGGCATCCTGAAGCATGGGGCGGGCATCTGAAATAAAAGGCATTGTAATCTCAACTTTCTAACAACTAGGGCTAAAGCTTAGGTAGTTTAAGGAGCATCCTAAGTTTTATAAGGCAAAAATACCGATCAATTCTATCAAAGTTTAAGGAGCCTTAACTCTTTTCTAAACGCATAAGGTCTAAGAAAACCTCTACAACTTGAGGGTCAAACATTTTACCACTTTGTTCCTTTATTTCCGTCAAAGCTTTAGATTTTGACCAAGCTTTTTTATAAGGCCGGTCATTTACAAGCGCATCAAAGGTATCTACCACAGCCACAATTCTACCCACCAAAGGAATCTTTTTACCTACTAAACCTCTAGGGTAACCTGAACCATCCCAACGCTCATGATGACTTAACGCCACCCAATACGCCATAGTCATTAGTTCAGATTTGCTGCCTGAAAGCATGTTTGCCCCCATTACCGTATGGCGTTTAATAAGCTCAAACTCTTCAGTCGTTAAACTACCTTGCTTAAGTAAAATCTTATCAGGAATACCTATTTTACCCATATCATGAAGCCGTGCAGCCAACGCCAAACTGCGCACAAAAGCATCGTCACAACCCAGCATTTCAGCAACTCGAGCTGCCATAATACCCACCCGCTGAGTATGCTCTGAGGTTTCAAAATCTCGATGCCGAGACACTCTACTAAGCCGATCAAGCATATCAATATGAGTACGCTCGAGTGCATGGGTTCTAGCTTGAACTTGTTTTTCTAGCTCATCAGCTCGCTCTTGCTGGGCGTCTGCTCGAGCTTTTGTTTTTTGTGTTTCATGTAAAACATGTAATTGCTGCAAGTTTCTCGTGGTTTCGGCATTAAAGAGTTGCATGTTTAGTTCATGATGCTGCTCAAAGTAAGTAAGTGCTTTTTCAAATTGCTGGCTTTGTTTATACGCTTGCGCGAGTAGCTTAAGGCAGTTTGAAAGCTCAATTTTTTGTTTATTTTTTTTGGCTAGCTCTAAGGCGGTTTCTAAAGCTGAAATAGCTTCTGCGGTCTTGTCTAGCATAAGGTAGCACTCAGCTCTGCTTTTATGACAAAAGACTTGCAGTTGTTCAAGTTTTAAATGCTGCGCTTTGCTTAAGGCATTTTCTAGGTAACTGAGGGCCTTTTGAGGTTCTAAAGCAGCCACATAAATTTCACCAATGGTCGCTATGGTACTTATTAAAAAAGGTTGATCCGTTAACGTTTCAGCTAAAGCTCGAGCTTTTTTAGCGTACTTTAGGGCTTGCTTGTGATTGGCTAATCCTTTGTAGGCCATGGCGATATTGTTGTGCATTATGGCTAGCTGCAAGTCATCATTTGGCAGGAGGTAGGCTATGGCTTCTTTGTAGGCATTTAACTCTAAGTCAAAATCACCTTTGTTATGGTGTAACCTTGCGATATCCATTAGGCAGGAAAGCAAGATTTTCTGATCTGGGGTTTTTTTAAGCAAATCAAGTGTTAGTAGAAATTTTTCTAATGCTTGTGTACTTTCGCCAAGCTCTAAATACATTTTAGCGACTAAGTATTGTAAAGCTGCTGTTAATTTTATTTGTGTGGCTTGGTGTGCAAGACTAAATGCTTCTTGAAAATCTCCGAGTGTTGCTTTGGCTACTGCTAGGCCAAGCAGCACGTCAAAGTATAGGTCTTTATCTTGGCTTTCTTCTGCTTGTTTATAGGCTTGCTCGTTCAGTTTTAAAGCTTTTTGAGGCTCACTGTACCTTAGTTCATTAGCTTGTTTAAGCAATGTACGAATATTTTCTTGATCAACTTCCTCGGCAGATAACAACACTATTTTTTAGTTTAGACTAAATGAATTGGGGGTAGCATAAAGAATTTTAAATTCTTTGTTTTAGCTCCTTAAGTTAGCTTGATGTTAGAGGCGTGAGCAAGCTAAGGATTTATTTAACCGGTATACTTTGCGTTTAGGAGTGTTTTTTATGAAAGAACCCAAAATTGCCCTCGTTGGTGACTATAACCCTGAAGTTACTGCGCACGCAGCTATTCCAAAAGCACTCAAACTTGCAAGTGAAGCGTTAGGGAAAAGCGTTACTTTTGAATGGCTTAACACCAAAGATATTACAAATACCCATACACAACTCAAGGGCTTTCAGGGTCTTTGGTGTGTACCAGCAAGCCCCTACCAGAATATGCAAGCTGCGCTAGATGCCATTCGTTATGCTCGAGAAAACAAGCTGGCTTTTTTGGGTACTTGCGGTGGTTATCAGCATGCTATTTTGGAGTATGCACACAACGCTTTGGGTTTAACTGAAGCAGATAACTCTGAAGTGAATCCTGATACCTCTTTTCCGCTTATTAACCCGCTTAGTTGCGCACTTATAGAGCAAGCAGATGAAATTCATTTGCTGGCAAATTCAAAAGTAGCTGAACTTTATGGCGTTACAAGCATTACAGAAGAGTACAGATGTAGTTATGGGTTTAACCAAGCTTACTTACCCTTATTTAAAGATAGCGACCTTAAGGTTGCCGGGCACGATACTTTAGGTGAAGTTAAAGTCATAGAGCTTCAGAATCATCCTTTTTTTATTGGTACAGGTTATCAACCTGAACGCTCGAGTTTGAAGGGTATGGTGCATCCTCTTATTAAGGCTTTTGT
>CAYGTA010000098.1:2968-12440 GCA_964352605.1 uncultured bacterium
AACCTGAACGCTCGAGTTTGAAGGGTATGGTGCATCCTCTTATTAAGGCTTTTGTAGCTGCTGTTTATCTGAGTTGAACCTGCGCCACTACTTAAATGGGCTTCCCTAGACATAAGGAAGCCCATCAATGCATGGGGTATGTTTCAATTTACCAGCTTACGTCAGTTTGACCAAAACTATAAATACCTTCGTTTGTTTTTTGGCTGTAACTTACGCTATTGCCAAAACGCTGAGCAACAAACTGCATGAACTCGGTGAGTTTAGCGCTTGCTTCATCTACTGCGTCAAAGTTAAGGGTACTGGCACCACCAAAGCCTGCGGTCATTTGTAGTTGACTAACAATTTGACTAGCGCTGCTTTCTAAGCTACGCCTGTTATCAGTTGTACTGTAACTATTTATACCTTCAGGTAAGCCAGCAAATGAACTACCTGTTAGCGGGTTAGCACTTGCGTTAAGTACCGTATTTAAGGCGTCTGCTGAGGTTGCTATGACTGCGTAGCCGTTTACAAACGTGTATTTGAGCGCTATGCCTGAGCTAACCTCAAAACTGTAAACCTCAAGACCGTTTAGTTGCTCTGTTGTTATGCCAGCAGCACCTGACTGCCCACTTGGGTTAGCTAAAGCAGCCACACTACCACCTGCTAAGGTAAGTAGATTCGTTAAGCCTTCTTGCGCTTTTGCTTCATCTGTTACTTCAAGAATAAAGACTTGTTCACCTAGTAAATTGTCAGATGCTACACCCGGTTGCGCTGTTTCACTTAGCGCAGTTGTGACTGAAGCAAAGTTTTGCCCTGTCCAACTAAAGACTGCCTCTTGCATGTTTATACCTAAGAAAAGTTCAATAAGTTCTTCTAGACTGCCACCTAATTCAGGGGTACTTTTACTAATATCATTAAGGTAAGCCCACCACGCTGCCAAATCAACAGCTTGGGTACTAAAGCTTAAAGCGTCTTGCGAAAAGAAACGTTGGGTTGCAGGGTCAGCAGCTACGTTATTCGTAAGTAGTTCTAAAAGTTGTTTGTCTTTACCATTTACATTAACTGCCTGAATACCTGCAGACTCGAGTCCTGAATCTGTAAAGCGAAGGGCGCCGCCACTTACACCTGCAGTTTCTAGGGCGTCTGTTAAGCGCTCAATGAGCTTATCAAAGCCAAGACCACGCGTGTAGGTTGCTACCGCGGCAGGTAATTGTGCATAGTCAAAGTAAGCCATAAAGCTACTGTTTTCAAACTGAGCGAGTGTGCTAGCAAAGCCTGCTGAGCTGCTAAAGCTTGGGTCTTGAGAGCCTTGTAGTTGACGAAGCATGCCTCGCATGACATCTGGGTTGCTACTAAACAAAAGGGTAGTGTTTTGCTTTGCGAAACTAAGTACTTGAGGGGGCATATCTTCAAGCTCTAAATTTTGCTGGTAAAAACTTAAATCCCCTTCGGTTTGCTCTGTTATACCTTCTTGGGTCACGGTGTTTGCTAAAAGTGCATCAAATTGACTTGAAGCGCTATCCGTCAAGCTTGCTACTAGCGTTACGGCAGGAAGCGGGTTAAAACGAGAGGCTGAAACCGCCATCCAAGCTTCTTGACCCAAAATATCTAAAACACCCAAACCTTCAAGTTCTGAAGGCAAGCTTGCTTCAGGCATCTCAGTGCTACTCGTTTCAGATGAGGCAAACACAGCTGTCAGCGCCTGCGTTAACTCTAAACGGTTAAACTCATCAATAAAAGGCTCGAGTTTGTCTTGTTGGTTTGCTAGGTCTTGGGTGCCAAAGGCCAGAAAGGTTTCGGCAGGTAGAAGGTCTGCTAGGCTTTGTGCTGAGGCGAAGCTGAGTAGTAGCAGGGCGCTAAATAAGATTTTTTTCATGTGTCTCCTAGTGTAGATGGCTTTACTAACTCTAAATCAAGCTGAGTTCAAATACGCTTACTATCTTGCTAAGCTATTGAGCTTTCAGTAAGTTAAATACTTCCTAGCGTTCATGTTTTAGGTCGTTTTTAACTTAGTAACGTAACGTTTTGGCTTAGCTTAAGTAAAAAGTCAGTTCAACAGGCTGCGTTCTAAGCTTTTAGTTGCTTAGTGGCAAATCATGTTGAACTGACCCGTTCATCTCTTTTTATGCTAGCAGCAGTCTTTATGAGAATGCTTCCGGCTTTAGTATGAGCTTCTACGCTTTTTATGGCTTTAGCGTAGTTGCTTTAGGTAGTTATTGACGCTTTAATAAATCCTTAACAGTTTTTACAAGATTAGTTGTGCTTATACCAAGTTTTTCCATAACTTCATCACCTTCAGCACTTGCACCAAAACGATCTAAGCCAATAACAGCACCGTCTAAACCCGTGTACTTATGCCAGCCTTGAGTTGCACCTGCCTCCATAGCTACTCTTGTTTTAACAAAATGAGGTAAGACTTGCTCTTTATAAGCTTGAGGTTGAGCATCAAACAATTCAAAACTAGGCATACTAACCACACGCACATGCGTGCCATCTTGCTCCAAAAGATCTTTTGCTTCTAAACACTTGTAAACTTCTGACCCAGACGCCATAAGAATTACTTCAGCAGCACCCTCACTATCTGCTAAAACATAACCGCCTTTAGACACACTATCTGCAGGTACCGCTAAGTTAGGTAAGTTTTGACGGGTAAATACTAAAGCAGTAGGACCATGCATATTTTTAAGCGCGTTAACCCAAGCTTGCATGGTTTCGTTAGCGTCAGCAGGGCGAATAACGGTAGCGTTAGGAATAGCACGTAACGACATAACGGTTCCAATAGGCTGATGCGTAGGGCCGTCTCCACCTACACCAATACTGTCATGTGTAAACACAAAGATGGTTGGGGTTTCCATGAGCGCACCCAAACGCAATGCAGGACGCAAGTAATCAGCAAACATTAAAAACGTACCCACAAAAGAACGCAAGCCACCATGCAACATTAAGCCGTTACCAATAGCAGCCATCGCATGCTCACGAATACCAAAGTAAATGTTTCTAGCTGCGTAATTATCTTTTTGCAGTATGCCTTCACCCTTAATATCTGTCTTGGTTGAACCTGCCAAATCAGCTGATCCACCCAATAACTCAGGTAATTTAGGTGCAAGCGCATTAATAGCTGCACCAGACGCGTTACGCGTAGCCATTTGACCACCAACCTCATAGCTAGGCAAATCAGCATCAAAGCCTTCAGGCAAAACCCCAGACATGACACGCTCGAGTTGGGCTGCTAAGTCAGGGTGCTCTGCTTTATAAGCTGCAAATAGTTTATTCCAGCTTGCTTCTGCAGTTGCGCCTTCTTCAACAACGCTTGCATAGTCAGCTTGTACATCTGCAGGAACTGTAAAGGCATCCCAGTCTATATTGAGTTCCTTTTTGGCAGCAATGGCACCCTCTTTACCTAAAGGATTACCGTGTACTTTAGAGGTTCCTTCAAGGGGCGCACCAAAACCAATGGTGGTTTTTACTGAAATAATGCTTGGTTTATCACTTACCTCTTTAGCAGCTTTCACGGCTGCTTCAATCGCGTCAGCATTGTTGCCTTCTTTAACACGACTTGTGTGCCAACCATAAGCTTCGTAGCGTGCTAAGACATCTTCTGACATAGATACATTCGCATCGGTATCTAGGGTAATGTCATTGTCATCATAAAGCACAATAAGCTTACCTAAACCCCAGTGCCCTGCAATCGAAGCAGCCTCAGCCGTAACACCTTCCATAATGTCACCATCTGACGCAAGCACATAAGTGTAGTGATCAAAAATAGGGTAGTTAGGCTTGTTATAAGTTGCTGCCAAATGCGCCTCAGCCAGTGCAAAACCTACTGACGTTGCTAACCCCTGACCTAAAGGCCCAGTGGTCATTTCAACACCAGGGGTAAGGTGCACTTCAGGGTGCCCTGGCGTTAAGCTACCCCACTGCCTATGACGACGCAGTTCATCCATACTTAAGTCAAAACCGTTCAAAATAAGCAGTGCATACTGCAACGATGAACCGTGACCCGCAGACTGAATATAACGGTCTCTATTCCACCACTTAGGGTTTTTAGGATTATGCCTCATCATGCGCTTATAAAGCACATAGCCTATATCAGCAGCACCCAAAGGCAAACCAGGATGCCCTGAGCCTGCAGCTTCAGTTGCATCAATCGCAAGAGCGCGAATAGCATTAATTGAACGTTGTGTCACATCAGACATATTTTTTAGCCTCCAACAAAGCTTTACTTTGACAAGAACTCTTTATAATTTGAATAAACTATCAAGTAAACTTGAATATTTACTCATCATGAACGAAGCTAGTGTAACAAAGCTGTCTGCCAGAAAACAGAAGTCAAGGTGAGTACCAAAAACGAGTCAGCCACAAAGTACACAAAACAAGCAAACAGCTTTTAAACTATACATATAAGCAAGCATGGCTCCACTGATTAAACCTTAAGATTCATTCTGTTAACCAGCATCATGCTTAAGAAACAAAACTTACATCTCTTCTAAATACGTATACCCCACCAACTCAGCATCATAAAGCTTAATAAACTCCTTCAACTGCCCCTTCGGCAACTTAACATCTGACTCAGCAATCGTCTCTAACAACCACTTATGCAAATCACTCGTCTCATAACCCATATTCTCAATCACCCTACGCGCCTTCTGACCATTCACAAAAAGCTCGAGCTTGTAGCCTTTTTCGTTTAGCCTTATATGCGCTTCGTTCACTCGACCAAAAAGATTATGTGCGTTACCAAGTACATCTTGGTAAGCGCCTGTCAAAAAGGCAGCTAAGTAATAAGGCTCATCAGGCTTTAAATCATGAACAGGGAGGGTTGCTTTGACATCTCTCAGGTCAATAAATTTATTTATTTTACCGTCACTGTCACAACTTACATCTACAAGGGTTGCTTCTCGCGTGGGTTTTTCATTGAGTCTAGCTATGGGCATAATTGGAAAAAGCTGACCTATTGCCCAGTTATCTGGTAGTGATTGAAATAAACTAAAATTACAGACATACTGATCAGCTAATAATTTAGCTAAATTCTCAAACTGCTCAGGAATATAATCAAGATCTTGAATGACCTTAGCCACTTTAATAAGAATACGATTATAAGAATTCTCTACATAAGCACGCTCTAAAAGACTCAAGTAACCAAGATCAAACAAATTATGCATTGTATCTTTAATAGAGAGCGCCTCGTTGTAGGTCTCACGGTAAGTCTTAACCGTTATGCCTTTTTCTAACTCTTGCAAATCTTTAATAAGCGAATGAACTTCACCCTCTAAAGCAGGCAACTCCAAAGGCGCTCGAGTGGGCCCAAGGGCATCTATAACTGGCATAATAAGAATGGCATGATGCGCAGTTAAGGCACGCCCTGACTCTGTCACAATAATAGGATGAGGCGCTTCATACTCATTACAGCTTTCAAGTACCGTCCAGACAACCGTATTGGCATACTCTTGTAAACCATAATTTGCACTAGCAGTAAAAGTGGTTTTGCTGCCATCGTAATCAACAGCTAAACCACCCCCAACATTCAGGTATTTAAGGCTAGTTCCTAATTCATAAAGTTCAACGTAAGTCTGCGCAGCTTCACGCACTGCTAGTTTTATTTTACGTACATCTGTTAGCTGAGAACCCACATGGCAGTGCAACATGACCAAACTGTCAGCCATATCTATACTTTTTAAGCGCAACGCTACATTTATGAGTTCACTGGCGGTAAGCCCAAACTTAGCGTCATCTCCACCGCTTGACTCCCACTGCCCTGAACCTTTGGCATGCAGTTTAAACCTAAGCCCCAACGCGGGTGTTACCTTAAGCTCTTTACTAATACGTAAAACCCTATCTAACTCACTGTACTTCTCTAAGGTAATAACAACATTTTTACCTAACTTACGCCCCCACAGTGCCATGCGAATAAAATCATCATCTTTAAAGCCATTACAACAAATTAGCGCATCTTCATGAATATCTTGCACCAAAATGAGGGCCAGTTCAGCTTTAGAACCTGCCTCTAAGCCCGTACGGTGCTTTGCGCCGTACTCAGCAATCGTTTCAACCACCACGCGACGCTGATTCACTTTAATAGGGTAAACACCCTGATAGCTTCCTTGGTAATCAGCCTCTTGAATGGCATTGTGAAAACAAAGATTCACCCTATCTAAACGGTCTTCAAGAATTTGTGGAAAACGCAAAATAAGCGGCAGCGCATAGTCACGCTCACGCATATCTTTAACAATCTCAGCTAAAGATACGCTTTCAGAACCCTCAAGCAAAACCGATAAGTCACCCGCTTCGCTCACCTCAAAATAACCAGCACCCCACGACTTCACGTTGTACAAATCAGTTGCATCAGCAGCTGAGAAAGAAAGTTTAGATACGCTTTTCAAGTAAAGCCTCCAAGTAATCTAATAATCAACAAATTTAAAGATGATTAATGGCACGCAATCATTTACAAATCAGTCTTAAAGGGAAGTCTAATCAATAGTTTAAGTTAACCAGTCAAAACAAGTAGCCAACAAATCGGTTGTCACTTTAGCATGTTTAAAAGCAAGAAATAAGCGCCCAAAAACAAGTTTACAAAGAGAAGCAACGCACACTCGAGTGCGTGAATTTGTTTACACTTTTTCACTTTAAGCTCTTAGTAATAATCTTGTAATAGAAGTTCTTTAGAGTTAAATAAGATACCCAAGACCTGTTTATTCATGATCACCATCTTATAGACCGGTCGTATTATCATCCCTCTTTATCTCCTACACAATCTACCAATGTCTCATCTGGGTTAAAAAAACACTGGAGGCACCATGTTTAAAAAAACACTTAGTTATAGTATTTTGCTGGCTTTAAGTTTAGTTTTAGCAGCATGTAACTCAGCGGGCAGCTTGAACTCGCCTGCAAATCAAACTGAGACTGATCCATCAACTCCACCAGTAGAGGTGGTTGGTAGCTACACGTTAGAAAGCTACCCTTTTTACCCTGGCGCAAATATAAATTTTGGTTCAGGCTTCTCAACACCCAATGAACGCTTTTTAGGTGTAGGTAACTGCCTTGAATTTGGTAACACCAAAAAAACATCATTAGAAGAAATTTTACAGTACGAACCAAGCGCCTTTAAGCTTGACTTTGAAATGGATTTAGCCACCTCTCGTGCTGAACTCATGGACAAACTAGATATTTCAGCCGGCATTAAAGCCCGCATAGGTGTTGTTGATTTATCTGGTAGTGCCAGCATTTTATTTGATGATGAAACCAGCTCAAATGATGTTTACCTTGTCGCTAAAGGCAAGGCAACAGGTCATACGTTTGGCTTTTTGGCTTTGGGTGAAAATCATGTACAAATCAGTGGTTACAACGCTGAAAACCCAAAAGAAAGCACAGGTTTTGCTGACTTATATCTTAATCACTACGAAAAATTCTTAGAGCGTTGCGGTGACCGCTTTGTTAGTTCAATTACGCTTGGTGGCGAGTTCTACCTAGTAGCCCAAATAGAAACTTATAGTGAAGAACACAAAAATGACATTGCGGGCAGCTTAAAAATAAGCATTAGCTCACTAGGCATTGGTGGCAGTGGCTCACTCAAAAAAGTGCTTGATAAAGCCAAAGCAGAAACCAACATGAAAGTGCACTTGGTTAGCTCAGGCATGTTCCCTGACGCTAGCACCTTATTAAACGCACAGTCAGACCCTGGTGCTGTGGTTGAAGACCTCATTCAGGGCATTAAGTCGGATTGTTTGACATTTCAAGAGGCTTTGCCTGTAACCCCACCACCAACAACTAGTAACCCTGGCGAAACTGACCCTGGCGAAACTGGTGAAGGCGCTATAAAAACACAAGGCATTACAAACTTTAATGAAGTATTAGAACACCTAAGTGTTTGCTCCAGAAAAGTCACCTTAACTGATTACAAAATTCTAACTACTCAAGATGGTGAGCAGAACGTAGCAATTAAAGCACTCAACTCACACTTTATTGCCAGCAGACTCATGAATCTACTCTCAACCTTAGAGAGCTTTGCCATAGACGCAGGCTACTACGTAAAAAATGACACTATCTTTGAAGCACCCAATGGCAACCCGCCTACAGGTCAACCCGCAACCAAAACAACCAGCCAAATGCAAGACTTCTTAGATCAAGATATTGCAGAATTACGCTTCTTACTCAAAGAGCAACTCGCCAAATGCCAAGCAGGACAATTTGAAAACTGCAAAGCAGTAGACATAGCTGGTTACGATAGCGCAGACGACTACCAAGCCATCATTACAGACCTAAAAAGCTACCATAGCTTTATACCTGCACGCAGCAAATTTGATTTACCCAATACCTGCAACACGCTAAAAGATGCCCGAGGCACCAGAGACTTCAGCTCGAGTATGGCTTACACCATCTACTATCAGCGTGATTTAGCTAGGGCGTATCAGGTTTATTGTTTACCTGTTGACGAAGCTAATGCGGTTGAGCTTATTGGTACACCTGAAGATAGTCGCCCTGAAGGCACGTCTTTTTATGAGTACATTCAGCTTAAAAGCCCGCAGAATTTAGCTAGGGCAACTACACATGCTGCGGCGCTTAATGGTGGCGCGTTTGACCAAGTGAGTGGTTCTGTTGAGCAAGCAACGCGTTATGACCGTGTTCGCATTAACCCCATAGATTTAACCTTAGAACCTGAAGATTTAACTTATACCTTCACGGTTGGTGAAATTAAACCTGTGAGTGAAACGGCAAGAACAGTTTATACCCAAATGCCTAAACTGGCAGATGATACGAGTGTAAAAGCCATTCCTTTAGGTACCGCACTTGGCTGTAACAATAATCATGCCACCGCCATGGTTAACCTAGAAGGCACGGGGCTTTACTTTGACCCGCTGATGTCAGAGCGTGGCGCCTGGTTCTACAGTGCCTTTGGTGAATTGGGCGAAGCCCCAAAAGTCATGGTTACGAAACAAAGCATTTCGATTGATAGTGGTTTTTCAGAAGACTGTGTGCAGTTACGCCCTGCTGACTTTCGCATAAAGCTAGCTTTACCTGTAGATGTAACCGTGCTTGACACCCCAGGCTTATATGCCAATGAAGTAGCGTTTAACCATAACCCTACTCAGCAATTTTATCTTTCTGGTAAACCTGATGAACTCTATCAATTTCATGTTAACGATGACTATGCAATCTTTATTGATGGCTTCCAAATAGGTAGCACAAACTGGTGGCATGCACCTTTGCCCTTTAAAGCCCGCCAAGGTCAAACCCTTAACTTGATTGCCTCGAACAGGGCAGGTTCTTGCGCCTTAAGCACTCTATATGCCCTACTTGTAGATGATGATGAGAATATTATTGGTTCTCATATGCTTTACGAGGCAACAGAGCATACTGATAGAGGCATAAGGTATGATTATGTTCCTTGTAATAACGGCGTGATAAACAATCCTGGCCCCTATCTTCAATTTAACTTCATACTCGACTACCCAGATGTAGCAGCTGAATAAGTAATTTAGCGACCTAAAAGCGTCAA
>CAYGTA010000099.1:0-12430 GCA_964352605.1 uncultured bacterium
CTGTCTCGACTACGTCGGCAAGGTCGGAATTATAAAGCAGTGCGACATTTATTTGTATTTCCAATAAGTATTGCACCATCTACTCTTCTACCGCTTTCTTAATCCCCTAAAATCTTCTCCCGATGGTCGGAACAGTCCCAAAGGGACAGCTCCCTTAATAAGGGAGCCTAAAGTCAAAAGCTGTTTTGGTGCAACCTTTTCTGGAAATACAATATAATACCAAAGTGCCGATTTAATGTCACAATAGTGACTTAAATCCGCTCGTGAGAGCGTACCCTCAAACAGATTGATACTATGACATTATTCAAGCAAATTGGTATAATTCAGCTTAGTATTATTCAGTTAACTTGGCTTCAGTCACTTCATAACCATTAGAACAAGCTGTGCAAAGCGATAGCAATAAGCGAGCTAACGCTAACAAAATAGAAGGCTTGCCTTAAAGACAAGCCTTCTATAGATTGAATTTTAGTTAGACCTTACTCAGCGTCAGTTAAAGCCCACTGCGCGTAAGCTTCTGCGAAGCTAAATCTTGCATCACCAGCATCACTCTCTAAAAACTGTCTTAAAAAATCAAGGATATCTTGCGCAGTACTATTTAAGAATAGCTCTTCGCCACCTAAACCCTCAAAACGACCTGATTCAATAACAGGTAAAGCTTCTTCAGCTATAGAGGCGGTAAGCTGCAACTCATTAAGCAAAGCTTGAATAAGCTCATCATCTGGCGCATTTAAATCACTTTCACTATACAGCGCAGTCGAAGTCTCTAAATCTTCCATAATGATAGCGCGACTAATCAATTGCCTTGTTAGACTCGCTTCACCCTCAAGGTCAAGTACAAGAATTTGACTTGCTTCCCTATCATCACTAGCAAATACTGAAAACTCGAGTGTGTAGGTGCCAGCTGGTGCTTGTGGTATGTCTATATTTAGGCTGTCTATAACGTAGCCTATGACGCCTGTAGGTATATCTATTATTTGGCTTTGTTCTGCGATTAATTCACCTGCAGCGTTAACTAAGCTTAGGCTTGCGGTGACTTCTTTGGGTAATTCAGAATCTGGCGTGAAGAGTTCAAAGGCGCTGTACAGGCGATCTCCTGCTTGTATGCTGCTTGTTTCTAAGAAGCGGCTACCTAAACCAAGTTCTATGCCTTCTGATATTTCAATTCTGGCAGGTGGGGCATTAAGCACGTTTAAGCGTTGTTGCGCAAAGCGCTCAAAAGGTGCTTCGGTTTCTGAGGCTAAGTAAAGTTCAAACTGCTCTTTAGCTTTGTCATTTTGACCTTCTTGCTCATAAAGACTGGCAAGTGCGTAGTGAATACCTTTTTGAGTTGGGTAGAGTTCTAAGGCGTTTACCAAATCAAGTACCGCTTCATCATCGACTTCTGGGTCAAGGGCAATAGCTGATGCGTAGGCGTCCATGGCTTCAGCAAGTCTACCGGTGGTCACGCGAACCAAACCTAAATTAAAGAAAGCTATGTTTTGAGCAGGGTTAAGCACAGTAGCACGAATAGAAGCTTCTTCGCTTTTATCAAGAATACCTAAAAGATAATAAGACCAACCCAAGTTTGTCCAGTAAAGGTCACTGTCTGGCTCTAGGCGTGTCGCTACAGCGAGCGCTTGACCTGCTGACAAAGCATCATCTTCATCAAAAGCAATAAACGATAAACGCTCAAACGGATAGACAAAGCTAGGCTCGAGTTCAGTGATTTTGCGTAAAGCTAACTTCTCGGTTTCGTTATCTTCTTGGGTTTGGGCTATAAATGCCGCAGCTAAAAGGCTTGCAAATTCATCTTGGGCTAAAAGTTCAGCTGAATTGTAAGCTTCACCTTGGGTTTGTTGGTAGGCGATTTGTGAAGCAGCACCGTAGGGGTAACTGGCTGCTGCTTCAAAAGCAGCGCTTGCTTGTTCATCTTCTAAGCTACTTAGTAAGGTTGCGTACCAGATATCTGCAACAGGCAAGCTGCTTTCTTGCGCAAAAGCTTCAAAGTAACGACTAGATAAGCTTTCATCTACTGGTGTATTGCTAAGAGACATGGTTGCCATGAGGGCAGCGTTAGAGCCTTCAGTGCCAACTTGTACCGCTTGAAGGTCATCAAATAAAGCTTGCGCTTCTGCACTGCGGTTATCTAGCGAGTCAAGCACACTTGCTGCTTCAACAATCTGACCAAAGCCTATTAAGGCTACCGCTTGTATGTACTCAAGGTAAGGGCTAGATAAATCAAGTTCAGCCTCGTAGCTAGGTGTTGACATGCCTAAGCGAGCTGCCAAACGCATTACGCTTCGTGTTACCAGTAAAGCAGGGTCATCTTCAGGAGCGCTCACCAAAAAGCGCTCTACTTGCCCCTCAGGGGTAGCTAAAAAATAGCGCGCCTCAAGTTGACTGTTGGTAAAGTTAATACGCCCTGTCAAAACATAATCAGCACCCAGCAAGCCACGCGATAAACTCGAGCCTTCGGGGGTATCTATGTTGCTAGCTAAGCGCAACAAACTAAAAAAGCCATCTTCCACAACTAAAGGCGAAACCAGCGTTGAAGAAACGGCAGGCCCAAAGACTTCAAGCTCAGCTTCAAAAGCACGCTCGAGCTGATCTGCAACCGCAACTCCAAGCAGCGTATCTTGGGAATTGAGGGGGTAAATAACTAGATTTTGAGCTCCTGCAGTTGCGAAGAAAAACAAACTAATAACCAATAAGCGTAAACGCATGGGTGCCTCCTGAACGGCTTTCTTTTGTTACTCAAGCAAGCTCGAGTGTTCTATCTTGTTTTGTTACTCTAGCTTAGTCCTTAGGTACTAATTTGGTTTATTTGTACTCTTTTTTATGCGTTTTGCCTTTTTGAGTAAAATTTCCCATAGAGTGTCTTAAACAATACCTTACTAAGCTTAGGCTACACATTAATACTTTTGACTGTCGGTATAAGAAAGAACAGTTTGGCTCGAGTGTGGCTATAACGCGAATCTTTTTGTTTTGAATGCATCTAAAGCTAGCCTGAGTAATATTTTTCTAGCTACTGTAACGTTTGCGTAATGAAACGACTTTAAACTTAGCTTAGTTATGGATACTCTTGCTAGCCTTAAAGCAGAACGTTTTGCAGTTTTACCCCCAAATCATCTTGGGAAAATCCTTATTGTCGAAGATAGTCATGCTATTGCTACCGTCTTAACCCGCTTGTTAGATCGCGAAGGCTACCAAACAAGCTTATGCTCGAGTGCGCCTGAAGCGAAAAGATTTATTGCGGCTGAGAATATAGCTGAGTTTGGCTTGGTTTTGCTTGATATTAATTTACCAGGTGGTACGGGTTTTGATATTTTGCAGGTTCTTCGGGAATCATCTAAGGTTCCTGTGATTATGGTGTCAGCCCTGAAACAAGATCATAATATTGAGCGCGGCTTTGAGCTTGGTGCGCAAGATTTTATGACGAAACCTTTTAATCCGCGTGAACTTTTGTTACGCGTTAAACAGCATATGACTGTTACTTAAGCTTTATGTGGTTCAGACCTGGCATTGTTAGTTTTGTTGGCTTATCGCTTATTATTTTTTTGGCGGTGAGTGCCAGCTTAATTGTTTTGCTTATTGATGGCTTGGTTGGACTTATGAATCAGTCTGTTGGCAATTCTGCTTTTTACATTATTTGTGCCAGCATCATGATTTTATTTTTTGCACTTCTTAGCTTATGTGGTTTTCAGTTTTTTCATCATAATTACACGCAAAAACGCTCTGAGCAGCAAAAAGAGCGGGTTAGCTACTGGACAAATGTCTTTAGTGACGTCATCTTATTTAATGACAGAGCCCCCAAAGAGGTAACAGAAGGCGCTGCTGCCCAAGCACTCTTAGAGCTTAGTGAAGGTTTTGATGAAGCAACAGCCAACAAACTTGCCGACTTGTACTGTGAATACGGCTTTTTAAGCCAAGACCTTAAAGTACTGCATGGTAAACACTCTTCTGAAACACGATCTAAAGTTTTAGAGCGCTTATCTTTGGTTAGGCATCCTGCCATTATTCGTAGTTTAGAAAAAGAGCTACAACGCAAAGAACCCGAACTGCGCATACTAGCCTTTCAAGCACTCGCTAGGCTTTATAGCCACTCGAGCTTTTCACCTGATCAGGTGAAGCGTGATTTGCTTGAGTTTATTACAGATAAGCGCTTTGGCTTAGGCTTGGTTGAGGAGGCTTTGGTAGTTTTGGGAGCCAATGCCGGTGCCATTCTTTACGCTCTATTATATGAAGGTCATGATGATGCTTTGGTTAGGTTAGCCTTAGGAGTAGTGGGTCGCTCTAAGCAGCAACTTTGGGCACACTGGTGCGCTGCTTATATTAAGCATGATAATAAAGAATTACGTGCTGCAGCCATTAAGGCGCTGGCTGGCTTACAGTTTGTTCCGCTTTACGCTTATGACTCATTAGCAGCGAGTTTAAAGGATGAGGTTTGGTTTGTCAGGGCGCAGTCTGCTACGAGCAGCATTTATTTGTTAGATGATATTGAAGAGCAGCTTATTGACTGTCTTGCTGATCAAAATTGGTGGGTTCGTTTTAATGCGGCTAAAGCACTAAAAGAAAGAGGCTATCAGGGTTTAAAGTATCTTACTTGGGCAAGTGAACATCATAGTGACCGTTACGGCAAGGATATGGCTAAGCAAGTTCTGGCCTTACCAAACTGATGAGTTTTTTGGTCATCCTTCAAAGCAGTATTTTGATTTATTTTGTCATTATTAATTTCTCTTTTGCCTTTTCACTTTATATTGCTTCAAAAGAACTCGGTTACTTATTGCGTATAGGTACAGACATTAATTTAAGAAGCCTACTCGAGCGTGATTTTTATAAGCCAATTTCTTTGCTGGTGCCTGCTTATAACGAGGAGGCCACGATTGTTGCGTCTTTACATTCTTTACTTAATTTGCATTACCCTGAGTATGAAGTCATTGTTGTAAATGATGGTTCTAAGGATGCTACGAGTAGCATTATGAAAGAGCATTTTGACCTTTATCCTGCGGTTATTTATACTCGGAAGCTCATTGAAACCAAACCTATTATGGGTATTTATAGGTCACGTAAGTACGCTAATCTTTTGTTTATTGATAAAGCAAATGGCGGTAAGGCAGATGCGCTTAATACGGCTTTGCTGCATGCGCAGTATCCTCTTTTTTGTGCTATGGACGCAGATAGTTTGCTTGACGCTGAAGCCTTGCTACGTTCAGCTCGGCAGTTTACTGAAGATGATACCTTGCTAGCAACAGGTGGCACGATTCGTGCACTTAATAATGCTGATACTGAATCAGGTCAAATCATGCGTTTGCGTGCCCCTAAAACATGGATTGAGCGTTTTCAAGTTATTGAGTATATTCGGGCTTTTCTGGCGGGTCGAACGAGCCTGAGTAACTTGGGTATGCTGCTCATTATTTCAGGCGCGTTTGGTATTTTTAAGCGTAGTGCCGTGATTGAAGTAGGGGGTTACCGTACGGACACAGTTGGTGAAGATATGGAGTTGGTACTTAGGTTGCACCGTTGGGCTAGAGAAAAGAAAATGCCTTACCGTATTCGCTACAGTATGGATCCTATTTGCTGGACGCAAGTTCCGAGTGACCTTAAAACTTTACGTAAGCAACGTAACCGTTGGCATAGAGGCTTATGGGAAACCCTCTGGAATCATCGTCAATTACTTCTAAACCCACGTTATGGGCGCATAGGCATGGTGGCGCTGCCTTACTTCTGGCTTTTTGAAGCCCTCTCCCCTCTTATTGAAATGGGAGGCTACGCACTACTTATTTACCTCATAGTGGCAGGACAACTCAATCCTATTTTTGCCAGTTTATTTATGGCACTCGCCATTCTAAGTGGCATATTGGTTTCTTTAGCAGCCTTTGGCATAGAGGCTTTTATGAGAAACCGCTACCCTACCCTTAATGACCGCCTAATTTTGCTTCTTGCTAGTATTCTAGAGAACTTTGGCTACAGGCAAATTTTGGCATGGGAACGCCTTATTGCCACCTTTCAAGTTTTTGGCAAAAAAGGAGAATGGGGCGAAATGAAACGAGAAGCCATTAAGACTTAAATTCAAAACAGCTAAAAAATGAAGCTTAAACTTTAGATTCAATTGCATTTGTGGTGTCATCCCACGCAGTCATAAGCTCGAGTAAGTCTTGCTCTAACTTAGTATGCTCAATGCCTAAATCTGTAATCTCTTCAGGTTTTAACTTAGCGCTATTTTCAAGCTGCTTATTTACCAAGCCTAAATTTTCCTCTAAAATAGCAATGTCAAGCTCGAGTTGCTCGAGTTGGCGTTCTAATTGCCATTTGCTTAAAGCTGATTCTTTGCTACTTTGGCTGTTTGTTTGATTTTGACTTGCTGGTTTATCTTGTTTAGCTTTAACTGCTGACATGGTTTGACTTGCTGTCGCGTTTTGACTGAGTTCTGAGTTTTGCTGGGTTTTAAATTGATAGTACTCCCAATCGCCATCAAAAGCAGTAAAGCGTCCTTCTTTGACTTCCCATATAAGATTTGTTGTTTCTTTTATAAAACGTCTATCGTGACTCACAATAATCAGCGTACCGGTATAATTGAGTAAGGCTTCTTCTAGAGCTTCAATCATTTCAACATCAAGGTGGTTGGTAGGTTCATCTAAAATAAGTAAATTAAATTCACCCAGCGTTAATTTGAGTAAAGCAAGACGCGCTCTTTCTCCACCAGATAAATCTTTAATGAGTTTATACTGCGCATCTAACGGAAACATAAAACGGCCCAATAAATTATGAGCTTCTTTATCTCCTGTTAAGCGAATCATCTCTTCCATAAGAGTAGCTTCTGGCTCAACACCCCGCAATTCCTGATCATAATAACCTAGTCTCACGCGACTACCGTAACGCAAAACTGCCTTTGGGTCATCACTAACAAGGTTACCCAAAACGGTTTTTAAGAAGGTAGATTTACCTGCACCATTAGGACCAACTAAAGCAATGCGCTCATGCTGGCGCACCGTAAATTCAACATTTTGAAACAACTGTTTATCTTTAAAGCGTTTACTCAAGTGCTGAGCTTGCAGCACAATATCGCCACTTTCACTACAGTTAAATTCAAAGCGTGTACTCCCCTGAATACTATCAGCATCACCAATCATGGCATCCTCTAAACGCTCAACACGCTTAAACATAGCGTTAGCACGACGATGCAACTTAGCGTTTTGCCCTGCCCATTTCTTCATGCGTAACGCAGCTGTCTCGACCCTGTCACGCTCACGAACTTGGTTTTTACGCGTTAACTCTTCAATACGCAACTGCTCTTCACGGTAAGCCCTGTAATTACTCGGGTTACCGTTATGCGTGCGCAAAATACCAAAAGCAATTTCTGCTGTTTGATTACACGCCCTATCCAAAAATTCACGGTCGTGACTTACCAACAAAATACCACCAGGGTAGCGATTCAAGTAAGACTCGAGCCATGTTCTCATGGCCATATCTAAATGGTTGGTGGGTTCGTCTAGCAGTAAAACATCGGGTTGCGCCATCAAAAGTTGTGCTAAACCAAGGCGAGTTTTTTCGCCCCCACTTAAACTCTTAGCGCTTTGTTGCTCACGGCCTTTAAAGCCAAGAGCGCTTAGTACTGCGTCACGGCGACTACGCCTTTCATAACCACCACGTCGGCTAAAAACTTCATGCAACACTTCCCATTGTTCGTAAATTTTAGGGTCAGCTAAGTTCTGCTCTAAGCCTTCTAATTCTTTTTCAAGCCTGTCTAAATCAGCAAAAGCTAATTCACTTACCTCTAAAATACTGCTATCATCTTCAAACTTTGGGTCCTGCTCGAGTTTGGCAACGGTTACGCCGGGTCTTAAAAAAACTTTACCCCCATCTAGTTCTATGCGCCCTGCAATAATGTTTAGAATAGTGCTTTTGCCTGAACCGTTACGACCTATCAGCGCCATCCGGTCTTGGTCACGCAATTCTAGAGTTGCGTCTTCAAGGATGGTTTGTTCACCGTAGTATTTGTCAACTTGGGTTATGGAGGCAAGAAGCATAGCGGTTTGATTGTACACGACTAAGCCTTAAGGTGCTTGTTTTGTAATTCGCCTTTCGCATCCTCCAGAGTCAGTTTCTTTATTTCCGGCTAGGTCTTGTAACGCAGCTTCATTCGTTTCTAAACTGCATTAAACTAAAAGAATTATCGTCTATCTTGAAAACTCCCTGTACAATGAAGCAATAAACACCATCAGAGCCTTAAAGTAAACAATACCCCCCAACAACTGCTGATTAAGATTCCATGGCCTGCTTAAACGCTTCAATACCTTCATCTACTGCTTTTTTAGATAAAGCAGAAGGTGCTAAGAAATCAAAGCCATGCACCGTGCCCGGAAAGTTATGCAACTCAACTCTAACCCCTGCAGCCATTAGCCTCATGGCATAAAGAATGCCTTCATCACGCAAAGGATCATGCTCAGCTGTCATGACATAAGCAGGCGGCAAAGCAGATAAATCTTGAGCTCGAGCTGGCGCAGCATAAGGCGAGACATCACTACGACCTGTACCAATATAGTGATTCCACATATCAATTGCATTTTGAGTATCCCAAATATAAAGACCTTTACCACTCTGCATAGAAGGCGTATTGCAGTCATTATCAATAACAGGATAAATAAGCATTTGAAAAGCAATCTTAGGGCCTTTACGATCTCTAGCCATCAAGGCAACAGCTGCAGATAAGTTTCCTCCGGCACTACCACCACCCACAGCAATTTTATTGGGGTCAATTTTTAGTTCTTCAGCATTATCAGCCACCCATTGCAATGTTGTGTAGCAATCTTCAACCCCTGCAGGAAAAGGATGTTCAGGTGCTAAACGATAATCAACCGTTACAGAAACAGCGCCCCCAGCACCGGACATAGCAAGGCAGCGGGTATGTTCGCTATCTAGGTCGCCTAAAATAAAGCCACCCCCATGAAAGTTAACAAAGCCCGGGCCAGCCTCGGTTCTATTTTTGGGCATATAGATGCGAATAGCTAAGTCATTACCATCTGGACCAAGAATTGTTTTCTCTATTTCCTCAATATTAGGATCTGTTGCGCGCTCAACACCAGATGCTGCAACCGCTTCAGCCATATCAGCCAGTAGTTTTCTTGAACCTGCTGCATCTGCGACATCAAGGCGCGGAAACAGACGTGCAGTTGCTTCAATCTCAGCATCATAAATACGATTCGAACTCATACTTACACTCCTTTATGCGTTAAGCACTTTAAATTGATTTTGTTTGAATAGTATACCTTAAGCTTAGAAGCCCGAAATGAATTCCATTCTGTTGCAAAATCCACTGAAGCTTTGTCCTCTTCTTCAAAGATACAGCAGAGCTAAGCTATTTAGGTAGACCACGCAATACCTGCTACTATTAAGGCCTACATAAATTATTAATCTATTTAGCTAAAAGGCAAAGGTAATGCCTGAAGGGATATAAGCTATGGAAGAAGCGAGCACAAAAACAGGAACAAAAGTTGCTACTTGGAGTGAATTAGAAGACAGGACACCCACTTATGCTTTAGCCTCTGAGGTTGACTTAGTTGTAATTCGCTTAGGAGATAAGGTCTCGGTAATGTATGGTCGTTGTTTGCATAGAGGTGCTTTGCTTGCTGACGGTTTTATGCGAGGTGACGACTTAATTTGTGGCCTGCATGATTGGGATTACCGTGTCGATTCTGGCGTTAGCGCCTATAATAATTCAGAAGCGTTGCAGAAATTTACTGCTTGGATTGATGAAACAGAAGATGCTGTTTTTGTAGATGAAAATGAAATAGCCCAATGGGCCGAAATTCACCCACAACCCTACAATCGAAACGCTTATCTTGGACTTTATGCTGATATTCACGGAACACCTGAAGAACCTGACAATGGTTATGTTCGGCATTTGGCCAAAAATGGTTTAAAGCAATGGGGGCACCACGGCCAAGTTTCTGCCATGGGTGTTCCTTTAACAGAATTACCCCGCTGGGATGACATTCAACTTTTAACAGCTCAGCTCGCCAGACGGCCTTTAGCTGATGATGCTGAGGTTAATACCTCTGTGATTATTGGGCCAAATGCCAACAAACCTTTAAAACTAGACATTCCTTTATTTGTAAGTGATATGAGTTTTGGTGCTCTTAGCGAAGAAGCTAAAACATCCTTAGCCATGGGTGCTGAAATGGCAGGTACCGGAATTTGCTCTGGTGAAGGTGGCATGTTAGCTGAGGAGCAAGCTGAAAATTCAAAATACTTTTATGAACTAGCTTCAGGTAAATTTGGCTGGGATATTGAAAAAGTTAAAAAGGTCCAAGCTTTTCACTTTAAGGCAGGTCAAGGAGCCAAAACAGGCACAGGGGGTCATTTGCCCGGCAACAAGGTTACTGGGAAAATAGCTGAGGTACGTGGTCTTAAAGAAGGCGAAGCAGCTATTAGCCCTGGTCGATTTCCTGACCTTGCAACAGTTGATGACTTCAAACAGGTAGCTGCAGATGTTCGTGAAGCTACAGGAGGCATACCTATAGGATTTAAACTATCAGCTCAGCATATTGAAGATGACATTGACTTTGCTTTAGCTGTAGGTGTTGACTACATTATTTTAGATGGACGCGGTGGTGCAACTGGGGCGGCCCCAGCTATTTTCAAAGATAATATCTCGGTACCTACCATTCCTGCTTTAGCTCGAGCTAGAAAACATCTTGATAAATCTAAGGCTGAAAGTGTAAGCCTAGTTATAACTGGAGGATTGCGAACTGAATCTGACTTTATTAAAGCCTTAGCTTTAGGTGCTGATGCTGTGGCCATTGCTAATTCAGCCATTCAAGCTATTGGTTGTTTAGGTATGCGAGCTTGCCATACAAATAACTGTCCTGTAGGCATAGCAACACAAAAGAAAGATTTAAGAGCTAGGCTGATTGTGCAAAAGTCAGCCATTCAACTTAAAAATTATTTACATGCTACGACAGAACTCATGCAGGTTTTAGCTCGAGCTTGTGGTCATGAAAGCCTAGCTAATTTCAGCATGCATGATTTATCAACGTGGGATAAAGATATGGCTGAGTTAACAAGTATTCATTACGCTGGAGCAAGTAAGTAACCCCCCTAGGTTAAAGATTAGTTTTTCAGTCTTAAGGGCATTTCAGAAATAGGCTCGAGTTCTGGCATGTCAGGCTCATCTTTCATGGCTTCTGCTTTATTTGCGTATGCATTTGCAAGTGGTACGGCAGTTAAGCCGTGTAAGAAGGTGCTGGCTAAAACTGTGAGCACAATGATATGAAAGATGGGTTCTTTGTTTGCCAGTCCGTGTTCAAAAAGCAAGAGTCCATAAATAAGGGATGCAATACCTCGAGGGCCAAACCAGCCTACAAAGAGGATGGTGTCTAGCTGCAGGCGTGCTCCTATAAAGCTGATTGCTACGGGAAGCATACGAATGATAGTTAAACTAAGAATGACATACAAAGCTACTTGCCATGAGATTACGCTAAGGGCAGGGCCAACCATGAGGGCACCAAAAATAAGGAAGACAAAAAGGCTTAGCAACTGCCCTTCTGCTTCGGCAAATTCGTAGAGTTGATGGCAGGTATTTTTCTGGCTATTACCTAAACTTAGACCAGCAACAAATGCAGCAATAAAGCCGTTTCCTCCTACAAGTTCAGCCAAACCGAAAGCTAGGAATGCGAGGGCTAGAGCAGAAATTTGGGTGAACGTTTGATTCATCCATTTTGATTCGCTTGCTTTATTGACTAGCCAACCGCCGACAAGTCCCACAATTATTCCAACAATGGGAGCAAGAAGAAGCTGTAAACCCACAAAAGATAGCCACATGCTTACAGATTGCATTTCTAAACCAATAATTGAAATAAAAAGAAGAATGGCAGGTAGAACCAAGCCGTCATTTAAACCACTTTCGACGTTAAGTGTCTGACGAATTCGGGCAGGTACACGCTCACTACTAACTACGGCTTGCCCAAGTGCCGCGTCGGTTGGAGCTAGAATTGCTGCTAATAGAGCAGCCTCCCAAAGGCTAAGAAAATCAAATAACAAAGCAGCAATAAAAGTGCCTAGCATAATAGTTAAGGGCAAACCTATGCCAAGCAATCTAAGTGAAAGACCATACTCACGGCGAAATACTTTAAGATCTATCCGTGTCGCATCTGTAAAGAGAACAAGAACAAGGGTTATTTCTGCTAGTAGCTCAATGAAGCTTTCATCAAGCTCAAAATGACCAAGCCCCAAAATAGCAAGCACAATGCCAAGCGCAGTAAACGCCATTGGAGGTGTAATAATTGTTTTTTCTAAGCGGTTTGATACAAGTCCAAATAGAAGTACAGCCAGTGCAACAACTGAAACAATAAGCAGATTCACGTGATCTCCATAATTAAGCTTACCCCGAAACCAGTCGTCTTATACCAAGTCCGAAAAGGTACTTCATAAACTCTTACAGAGTTGATTACGT
>CAYGTA010000100.1:0-12415 GCA_964352605.1 uncultured bacterium
ATAGCTTGAGTAATGAGCCTAAATTTGAAGTCCTTCGAATTGATAAATATTTTTTTGATTGTGCATCATCTAGACCCTGCTAATGGTGGAGGGAGTCGTTGCAAAACCTCTAAAACCACTCGTCCTTCATATCAAAAGGCGTTCTATTTAAAGAGCTAAGTAAGTTCGCCTGCTCAGTCATTAGAGGTAGCTCCCACTCAAAGTGATACTTAGCCGCCTGCACTTTTCCTTGTAGAAAAGCAAGCTCGAGTTCACTTGGTGTTTTACTCAAGTTGCTTTGTGCAACCATAGCAACTTTCAGCCAAATCCAAGCTAAAACCAAACGCCCTGTAAAATCAAGATACTCCGTTGCATTGGCCAAAGCCAAATCGCTATCTACCTGCATAGCTTCAAGTAAATGCGTAGTGACATCAGAATGCAAGCTAAGAAAGGACTCGAGTTGGGAAGTCCAAAGGGCTAAGCCAGCATGCTTTTTGCTTAACTCGAGTGTTTGGTTTACTGCTTTACAGAAGGCTTTGTAGAGGGCTCCGTTTGCAAGGCTTACTTTGCGACCTAGTAGGTCAATGCCCTGAATGCCTTCGGTACCTTCATGAATGGCATTTAAGCGATTGTCTCGGTAGTACTGCTCTACGGGGTACTCACGAATGTAACCTGCTCCGCCTAAAACTTGTATCGCTAGATCATTGGCTTTAAGGGCATATTTTGAAGGCCAAGATTTAACTATGGGTGTCAAGAAATCAAGTAAGGTTTGGGCAGCTTCTTGGTCCTCTTTGCCTTGGGCAGTTTTACTATCATCCACCAGACGACTAGCAAATAGGCAGAGAGCTAGACTTCCTTCGGTATAAGATTTTTGAGCAAGGAGCATTCGTCTTACATCTGCATGTTCAATAATTTTTACTTGAGGTGATAAGGGGTCTTTATTACTAACAAGGCGACCTTGAGCTCGGTCACGTGCATACATTAAAGCATATTGAAAGCCAGCATAGCCTAAACAAGCTGCGCCTAAACCCACGCCTATACGCGCTTCGTTCATCATTTGAAACATATAGAAAAGACCCTTGTGTGCTTCGCCTACCAAGTAGGCCACACAGTCATCCTTTTCGCCAAAGTTAAGCACAGTACTTGTGGTGTTGCGATAGCCCATCTTATGCAGCAGGCCAGCTAAAGCAACATCGTTTCTGTTACCTAGACTGCCATCTTCATTGACTAAAAATTTTGGACAAATAAATAAAGATATGCCTTTAACCCCTGCGGGTGCGCCTTCAATTTTGGCGAGTACCATATGAATGATGTTTTCACTTAAATCATGATCGCCAGCCGAAATATAGATTTTTTGGCCTTTAAGTTTATAAGTCCCATCTGCTTGAAGGCTTGCTGTGGTGCTAATATCTGCTAGTGAGGAACCCTGTGCACTTTCGGTAAGTGCCATAGTGCCACTAAAACGCCCCTCTAACATGGGTTCTAAAAAACGCATTTTATGTTCCATGGCAGCAAATGCCTCTATAAGATTAGCTGCCCCCACAGTTAAAAAGGGATAGCCTGCTGTTGATACATTTGCAACATTAAAAAAGCACATGGCTGCTTTGCTAACAAGCTCAGGTAATTGAATGCCGCCCCATTCGTGATCAAAAGATGCAGCTATAAAGCCAGCCTCTGTCATAGCCTGCCAAGCGGCCTTGGTTTCAGGAATGAGTACAACCTTTTTACCATCAAATTTGGGTTCATTTTGATCGGCTTTAGCATAATGAGGAGCAAGGTAGTCCTGCGCAATTTTATTCGCTGTTGCTAAAACCGCATCAACAATTTCAAGACTATGCTCATGGTAACGATCACGTAAAAACAAAGACTCGAGTGAGAATACTTCTTTTAGTAGGAAATCAAGTTCTTTTTGTAGTGCTTGCATGGCTTAGGCTACTCCGTTATTGAAAAATGACTTTGCGTACTATATTTTCTGTAGCGTTACTTGAGCTAACTTGAATTGCGAACTGATTATTCGTAAAGGGAAATAGAGCTATTTAGTTCCAGCGTCTGCGTCTTTTTACAAATAAGCGCTTATCTGGTTGGGCCGTACTCACACCTAAATAAAGTTCCTGCACGTTCTCATTATTTCTTAGGTCTTCAGCGGTGCCTTCAAGTACAATTCGCCCAGCTTCAAGTACATAACCATAATCTGCAATGCGTAACGCTTGAGCCGCGTTTTGCTCTACCAACAGCACGCCAATACCTTCTTGATTTATGCCTTTAATAACATCAAATATCTCTTCAACTAGTAAAGGGGCAAGACCTAAACTTGGTTCATCAAGCATCATTAACTTAGGTTTACTCATAATTGCTCTGGCAATGGCAAGCATTTGTTGCTCACCACCAGACATCGTGCCGCACTGCTGGTTAGCACGCTCTTCGAGCCTAGGGAATAGCTTGTATACACGCTGCAAATCAGCTTGAACGCCCGCATCTTTTCTATGAAAAGAGCCTAACTGTAAACTCTCTAGTACAGTGAGTTCAGGAAACATGCCTCTACCCTCAACCACATAGGCAATGCCACTACGCGCAATTACTTCCGTATTTTTACCTTGCATTTCTTGCCCCATGACAATGATTTCACCCTTGCGAGGCTCATCATCAATTAAGCCCATAATGGTTTTTAGTAAAGTGCTTTTACCCGCCCCATTAGACCCCAAAATGCTAACGCACTGACCCTCTTGCACCTTAATGGCAACACCCTTAAGAACCGTTAAGCGCTTATGGTAACCACTCTCAACACTGTTAAGCTCGAGTAACGTCATGATGCCTTTCTTTACATGGATTTTGCCCAAAAATAGGTGAGATTTGAGGATAAATTAAAGTAAACGTTCTTTGAAATCCCTTGACTTTCTCTTTTCCCACTTCTTTTTTGAATTCACTAGTATTCATGCTGCTTCCAACTGTGTTTCCCCTAAATAAGCTTTTATAACTTCAGGGTTGCTTTGAACCTCTTGAGGGCTGCCATCAGCAATTTTTTTACCGTAATCCAAAACAATAATGCGCTCCGCTAGTTGACTTACCACTCTTAAATCATGCTCAACAATTAGCAAAGTTAAGCCTAAGTCTTTTTTTAGAGTAATAAGGCGAAACATCATTTCATCTTTTTCTTCGGCCGTCATACCCGCCGTGGGTTCATCGAGTAAAAGTAGTTTGGGTTCAGCAGATAAAGCTCGAGCTACCTCTATGAGTTTCTGAACGCCGTAAGGTAAGGCTGCAACTGGCATATTGCGGTAAGCTTGCAAGTCAAGTAAATCCATTATTTCTTCGGCACGTTGCCGTTGCTTCACTTCGTCTTTCCACCAGCTTGGCAAACTAAACATGGAACCAAACAAATTGCTTTTTACATGCAGGTGCCTACCTAGAAGCAGATTATCTAAACAGGTGAGGGTTTTGAATAGCTCGATGTTTTGAAAGCCACGCCCCACACCTAAACGAGCAATTTGGTGAGGTTTTTTGCCTTTTATCGAACTGCCCTTCCAAAGAATGTCACCCTCTTGAGGGCTGTAAAAACCACAAATGCAATTAAAAATACTGGTTTTGCCTGCACCATTAGGCCCAATTAAGGCAATCACTTCGTTATCATGCAAACTAAAACTCACATCTGTTAGTGCCTTAATACCCCCAAAGCGAAGGGTCACATCTTTAAGCTCGAGTAGGGCTTGGTTTTTATTCATAAGTGTTTTCCTAAAATAGAGTTGCGTAAAATAAAAGAGGATGAGCACGTATTGTGCTCATCCTGTAAGCTTTAGAAGCTTATAAAACCATCACCAGCAGGGCGTAATCCTTCTGGTGTCATTTGAAGAAGAAGAATGGAGTTGTTACCTTGATAACCATTTGTGAAATCAAGGTTATTAAACAAGCCGGTCTCGTAAGCACTAAGTGAATTTAGAGCTTCAAGTAGACTCTCGCGCGTTAGGTCAGGACCAGCAGCTTTAAGGGCTTCGACTAAAGGCTGAGCAAAACCAACCCCTGCAAGTGCTCTAAAAGGATCTCTCGCAGCTTCAGGTGCATATTTTGCAACAATGTTAATAAGCACATCATCAGCAATAGGGTCACCGTTACCCTCACCAACAATAGCAGTTGGAAGGCGTAAGAAAGTAGAAATAAGAGCGCCTTGCATACCAGGGTTCGCAAGTAAGCTAGGGTCAAGTAAAGTTGTAGAAGCTAAAATGCGAGGAGAATACTCGAGCTTTTGAAATTCACCTAGTAGGCTGGCTGCTGCGGCTGGTGTGCTGTACATTACAACTGCATCTGCGTCTGCGCCTTGCATGCGTAAGGCTTGAACTGCCATGTTTGTTTCGCCGCGCTCGTAAGATATTTCATCAACTATGGTTACGGTTGCGCCTGCAGCTTTTAAGCGTTCTACTTCTTCTTGAACGCCGATTAGACCTTCGCCACCGTAGTCGTCATTTTGATAGAAAACTGCAATTCTTGAGTCACCAAGCTCGTCAACTGCGTAGCGGGTCATTAGGCTTGATTCAATAACGTAGTTTGTAAAGGTTGCGTAAACAAGACCTTCTGACTGAAGGGCAAATTCACCTGAACCACTTGCTGGGCTTATCCATGGAATGCCTTCACGCTGCACGATTGGCATTACAGCCAGACCGGGCGCAGTTCCAATGCCGGCAACAAGGGCAAAGACATTCTCACGGTCAATCAGTTCGCGGGCAGCTGCAACGCTACGCGCAGGGTCATAGCCGTCATCACGACTAACTAAGACAAGATTACGACCATTAATGCCACCATTTTCGTTTATCCATTGAAAGTAAGCGTCAATGGCAACTGCAACGGTTCCCCAAGCAGCTGCTGGGCCTGATTGAGGCCCCCAAGTACCTATGCGTATCTCAGTGTCAGTCACGCCGGGTGCCTGAGCCATACTTAGGCTAAGCAAGCTGAGAACCAATATCATTAAACTTTTTTTCATTTTTCTTCCTTTCTTTTATCTGTCAATATGTTGTTCGCTTTGCTTAAAGGGTCTAAACGCGGCGAACTTCGGGTTTTCCTAAAAGACCATGGGGCCTTAGAACTAGGACAAGAATAACAACCAAAAATGCAAAGGAGGCTTTGAACTCATTTGAGATGTAAACCCCAACGACAAGCTCTAAAACCCCAAGAATGTAGCCACCTAAAATGGCGCCGGGTAGGCTGTTCATGCCGCCAATAACGGCAGCAACAAAGCCTTTTGAAAGTGGGTCAAACATCATGGTAGGAGAGAGCAGTGTGCTGGGTGCTAAGAGTAGCGCAGCAGCTGCTGCCAAAAGACCAGAAACACCCCAAGTTGCAAACATGACGGTTCTCACCGGAATGCCCATTGCTTTTGCGACATCTTCTCTTTGGGCAACAGCGCGCATAGCTAAACCAATTTTGGTGCGGTTCATAAGAAACCATAAAGCCACCATAATGATTACGCCTATAACAGACGTTAAGAGTGACAAGCGGCTTAGTGCTGCGCCACCAACACGAAAAATCGTGTCTTCAACAATAGGGGGTAAAATTTTGTTGTCATTACCAAAGGTAAGCGAGTAAATGCCTTGTAGAAATAAATTGATGCCTAAGGTCAAAATAATTAAGCCAAGTTCACCAGGGTCACGAGAGGGGCGCTCAAGAAAAATAAACGCCAAAATGCCAACTGTAACGCCAACAATGGCAGCTAGCAAAAGGTTTGGAAAAAGCCCATAAGTTAAAGACGCTAGTAAGACAGCTAAACCAACACTAATTGCTGCCTTGCCTGGTTTGACTAGCAGTAAAGAGATAAAGCCACCTAGCAACAGCGCTACAAGAAGGGAAAGTGTAAAGCTAAGCCAGTAAGGCAAATTTAGCGATGTCAAAAAGACAAAAGCAATAAAGGTGCCACCCAAGCCCACTTCACCATGAGCAAAATTAAGTACTTTAGTTGTGCGGTAAAGTAAAACCAAGCCCAAAGCAATCAGCGCGTAAATACTGCCAATGGCTAAACCACTCGTTATGACTTGTAAGAAAACAGCCATTAGACTAAACCTCGATTTGAAAGAGAAAAGTTAAGCATGAAAATCTGAAGGTGGCAAGTAAAAAACTGTGTGGTTATATTCTGCCAATGATTCAACGCATCTCTCTTAATCAGCGACTGACCATTCACGTCAGAGTTTTTAAAGATTGAAACCTGTTGGCTATTTAGTTCTTGCTTTTTACTTCTTACTACTCGCCCCATCACATTGGCCACGTCTTCCAGAATTGACGAATTTTTAGCCACCTACCATAAATACCCCTTGGTTCTAAAAGCATTAGCAAAATGACGACCGAACCTAAAATAAGCTGCGAGCGATTACCAAATGAAGATAATTCAACATCTAAATAAGCCACAAAAGCTGCACCGATAATTGCGCCTGGCAAAAAGCCTAAACCCCCAATGACAATTGTCAAAAGAAACTTAACAGATAAAAGTAAGTTGAAACTTTCAGGTGTTATGTAGCCCAACAAGCCACCATAAAGCCCGCCGGCAATACCTGTAAAAGCAGCAGAAATGACAAAAGCAAGACTCTTGTAATAAGCAAGATTAATACCACTCATCTGCGCAGCCAACTCGGCATCTCGCGTTGCCTGAAACGCACGACCAATATGACTACGTTTCAAGTTATAAGCAAGCATAATAAGCAGAGCAACCACAATTAAACAAAAGAAGTAATATGGTGCATCATCATAAAAATTAATACCAAAGAGCTCAGGGCGATCAGCCAAAAAACCAGATGAGGCTCCCAGTAAATCCCAGTTATTGATCAATTGCTGAATGGCCAAACCAAAACCCAATGTTGCAATCGCCAAATAAGGCCCTTCTAAGCGTAACGAAGGCACACCAATAATGAAACCAAGCACTCCACTAACAACAAAAGAAGCCAACAAAGCCAGCAAAAAAGGCCAACCAATACTAAAAAGATAAGCGGTAGTGTACGCCCCCGCTGCCAAAAAACCAGCATGCCCCAAGGAAACCTGACCTGTGAAACCCACCAAAATCATAAGACTGACAGAAACAAGCGCATAGATGAAAAACAAAGTAAAATTATAAATAATGTAACCCGGTGCAAAAAACGGCAAAGTAATTAGTGCCAGAGCAAAAAGCAACAAGACAACCCAACCCTGACGGTCGTTAATATGCCGAATATTTTGCCTATAATCTTCTAAAAGTTGCATACAAACACCTTAATAAAGTGACTCAATAAGGTCACTATATTTCTTAGTAACACTCGAGCGTTTTACCTTTAGGGTGGCGGTAACTTCACCATCTTCAAAATGTAGGCGTTTAGGGAGTATGGCGAATTTTTTTATGGTTTCAACTCGAGCGAGTTGCTTGTTGGCATTTTCGACTTCTTGCTCAATAATTTTGTAGACGTCTGGGTTGCTGGCTAGGTCACTGTAGGTGGTGTAGGTGAGTTGTTGTTCGGTGGCCCATTTAGATATGTTGTCTTCGTCTAGTACAAGGAGTGCTGTTAGGTATTTGCGTTTATCGCCTATAACCACAGCGTCATTTATAAAGATGCTTGTTTTGAGTAGATTTTCAATCTTTTGAGGGGCAATATTTTTGCCACCGGCTGTTATGATGATGTCTTTTTTGCGGTCTGTAATGCGTAAGTGACCATCTTCATCTATTTCGCCTACATCACCTGTGCGTAACCAGTCACCTTGCAGGGTACTTGTGGTTGCCTCAGCATCTTTGTAATAACCTGAAAAGGTGCCTAAGCTTCGCGTTAAAATTTCCCCGTCATCATCTAGTTTTAGTTCAACTCCAGGTGCGGCGGTACCAACACTGCCTAATTTAAAGCTACTTTGATGCAGGGTAGCTAGACCACTGTTCTCAGTCATGCCGTAGCCTTCTCTTAAATCTATGCCCATAGCTCTAAAGTAAGTCAATATATTCGGGCTTATAGGCGCTGCACCTGAAACAGCTACTCGCACACGGTCTAAACCAAGGCGTTCTTTTAACCAGCGAATAACCGTTACATTAGCAACAAAAACGGCAGCACCTTTCTTGTTAGCTGTAACTGCCTGACTAGCCCATTTATAAATGGCACGCTTTAAGAAATGGTTCTCACGCATGTGCAGTTCAACCAAAGAATGCATTTTTTCCCAAATGCGAGGTACCGCAAATAGCACAGTTGGCCTTATCTCTTGTAAATTTTGTGCAAAGGTGTCTAAATTTTCGACAAAATTAATAACGAAACCTTTATAGATATGTGCAAAACTGCCACCCCGCTCAACAATATGTGAAAGCGGTAAATAAGAAACAATTTCATCATCGCTGCTGTAACCAAGACACTGAGAAACACAATCTGTAACCCAAAGTAAATTTTTATGACTCAACATAACGCCTTTAGGATTACCTGTGGTACCTGAGGTATAAATTAGTAAGGCAATATCATCTTCAGATACCTTGGCAATGCGCTCATCAACCAAACTGGGGTTTTTCTGATAAAGACTATGCCCATCTTGAATAACGTCATCCCAAGCAAGAACCTCATCAAAGCCCTCAGGTTCAATGGCAATGACCCATTTAACGAGTGGCATACTATCTCTAATGTCAAGCCATTTCTCTAACTGCTCAGCATTTTCGAGAATGAGACCCACAGAATCACTATGCTCAACCACATACTTAACTTGCTTAGCGCTACTAGTCGTGTAAACACCCACCGAAGCAGCACCAGCACTTTGAATAGCCAAATCAGCAACCAACCACTCAGGCCTATTTTCAGATAAAATACTAACCTTATCGCCAGCTGTAATTCCCAAATCAAGTAGCTTGGCCGTCAAAGCATTAACCTCTGCTACATGCTCTTGCCAAGAAATACGCTGCCACAAGCCAAAGCGCTTAACACGTTGCGCCAAACCAGTATCATGCTTACGTTGCTGAAGAAGCGCAGGCAAACTACGCACACTCGAGCTTATCGTCATAGAAGCCCTTTCTTTACTACTTTCCAAAAGAAGACTTAAATAAAACACGTATTATTAAGCCTATAGTCATCATGCTATTTAAAATTTATTGAACTGAGTTTAACGTTTTTTTTAGGGCTTAAGCAAGTAGGGTTCCTTACAGTGTTTCTTGACGAAGCAAGATAGTTAAATGAATGCATTATTGAGAGTCATAAAAAAAGGCGCAAACCAAAATTGCGCCACAAAAAAATTACAATCTAACTAAAGCGTTAGCTAAACATTAAGAAGCCAAACGCGCAGGTATACGCTTAGCCGGCCTAAAACTAATATTCTCCCACTCACCCTCTTCAATAATCTCAAGCTCAGCATTACGCGCTAACAATAAATGTTTAAGCTCCTGAACCAAATAATCAGGGGTAGACGCAGCACTCGTAATACCCACACTTGTAGCAGACTCGAGCCATTCTTCTTTAATATCTGCAATGGAGTCAATACGTTTAGAGTTACCCATAAGATCTTCAGCTAACTCCACCAAACGCATGCCGTTACTACTATAATTACTAGAAATCACTAAAAACAAATCAACATGTGCCGCGATTTCCTTAACAGCATCTTGCCGATTTTTAGTCGCGTAACACAAATCATCCCGCGGGGGAATAGTTAAATTAGGAAAGCGTTCCTTTAAAATATCAATGGTTTTATACACATCATCAACACTTAAAGTTGTTTGGGTTAGCACAACCACTTTAGCTTCATTAGGCACGCTAACTGTTCTGGGGTCAGCCAAGTTAGGGTCTTGCTTGCGGTTACCCACAACACTCACCACCGTAGTTTGCTCAGGAGCCTCACCTTTGGTACCAATCACCTCTTGGTGAGAACTCGAGTCTCCAATAAGCAAAATGTGAAAGCCTTCTTTAGCGTACTTTTTAGCTTCAGAATGCACTTTAGTAACCAAAGGACAAGTCGCATCAATCGTAGCTAAGCCAAGCTCATTAGCCTTCTGTCTAACAACAGGGCTTACGCCATGCGCACTAAAAACAACCGTATCAGCAAGTTTACGCCCAGACACATCAAGCTCAGAGCGAACTTGTGAAAGTTCAGCTAAATCTTCAACAAAATGAACATTATGCTCACGCTTTAAGGTATTAACAACCGTGTCATTATGAACAATCGCATGATAAACAGCCAAGTCACCCTCAGCTTTAAGGTCTTTAGCATGGTTCTCAACAGCTTCTATAGCCATGACAACCCCAGCACAATAACCTCGAGGTTTGGCAAGATAGAGTTTCTTAATCATAGCGTCATCATACGCGTTAGCAAGAAAAGAGTTGGTAGTAAAGTTCGTAGTTTAAAGCTAAAAAAGCTTTCATCTAGGCGCAATGCCATGACAACACTAGCCTTAATTGACACTTAGGTTAGTTGAAAGACGTTATAATTGGGTGTTACATTTCATATTGAAAAATTCGTAACAGGAGGTAACGTTATGTGGCCATTTGGAAAATCAACCGATAAGCGTGTCGAAGAAGCCCTCAAAGCAACCAGTCATCTTAAAGATATTGACCTAAGCGTAAACGTAAAAAAGAAAGTTGCAGTCGTAACAGGTACAGTACCTAGCGAATCACACAAAGGTCTAATTAAAAGCGTAGCGTCAAGCATAAACGGCATTAAAGATGTTGATGTAAGCGCCGTAAAAGTAGCCGCCGCACCAGCAGCAGCTGCACCCGCAGCAAGCTCAGCGCCAGCAGCAAGCTCAGCACCAGCTGCAAAAGCAGGTGGAGATGACACAAAAGCAGCCCCAACAGTTAGCTTGATAAAAGAAGACCCTAGTGCACTCGCAAAAGCAGCCTACGCAGCTTTAAAAGGCGAAGCAAGCCTAGCAAACAACCCATTAGATGTACTTCAAAATGGCACTACTATATTGCTACGCGGCGCAGTAGACTCAGGCGCAGAATTTGATAAAGCCAAAGCACTCGCAGCAGGCATTGCAGGCGTAACCGCAGTAAACACCAGCGGTTTACAAGTCATAGAAAACGCATCACAACTAAATGCTACTGATGACGACGGCGATATTGTCTACACCGTAAAATCAGGCGACACCCTAAGCCACATTGCCCTACACTACTACGGCGATGCAGGACGTAAATGGTACATGAAAATAGCAGACGCAAACGGTGTTGCAGACGCAAACAAAATTTTCGTAGGCCAAGAACTCAAAATACCAGGCACAACAGCAGGACCAGACGAACAAGTCGGCTAAGCAAAAAAACAACTAAAAAAAGGGAAGTGCAACTAAAAAAAGGGAAGTGCAATCGCACTTCCCTTTTTTAATATAAAGAATCGACCTTAACCCCTCAAAAACTCAGCAGGCTTATCATCCAACTCAGGCAAATCATCCAAAGAAGCAAGCCCAAACTCGAGTAAAAACTTATCTGTCGTAGCAAACAACAAAGGTTTACCCACAACATCCTTACGCCCAACCACCTTAATAAGCTCACGTTCTTGCAGAGTATCAAGGGTAGAAGAACAAGACGCACCTCTCGAAGCCTCAAGCTCACCCCGAGTGACAGGCTGCTTATAAGCCACCAAAGCAAGCGTCTCTAAAGCAGCACTAGACAACCTAGGCAACGGCGCAGGCGACAACAAATCAGACAAATCTGGAATCAAACTAGGCTCCACCACCAACCTAAACCCACCAGCAACCTCTTCAATAAGCAAGCCCAAAGAATGACTACTCAAAGTCTGCTGCAAATCACTAATAACCGACCTGACATAATCAGCAGGAGCAGCATCTAGCAACTTAGCTAAATCTTTAATAGCCACCGGCTGACTTGAACTCAACAGAGC
This sequence comes from uncultured bacterium, assembly GCA_964352605.1. Classification (GTDB taxonomy): domain Bacteria; phylum Deinococcota; class Deinococci; order Deinococcales; family Trueperaceae; genus JAHEBB01. The sequence goes on from CAYGTA010000100.1 coordinate 11,767, forward strand.
AGCACAGGTAAGCGCCCGATGACGATTTTGCGAAAAGGATGTCACAGCCAAAAGTTATACCATGTTCACCCAAAAAGAGGTTACTCAACAAGCAAACAAGCACAAACGAACTTGTTACACTAACGCCCATGAGCATAAAACCCGACTGGTGGATAAGACAAGAAGCCCAAAAAGGCATGATAGAACCCTTCGAAGACAGACTAATACGCACCGCAGATAACAAAGGCGTAATTAGCTACGGCCTTTCAAGCTTCGGCTACGACCTAAAAGCAGCCCCCGAATGGCGCATATTTGTAAACGCCTTCAACACCATAGTAGACCCAAAGAACTTCGACACAAACAGCCTAGTAGAAGCAGATGGCGAAGAATGCATCATTCCACCTAACTCCTTTGTACTCACACGTTCCGTAGAGTACATGCGCATACCAGAAGATGTCATGGTCATAGCCTTAGGTAAATCAAGCTACGCGCGCTGCGGCATAGTCGCAAACGTAACCCCCTTAGAACCCGGTTGGGAAGGGCACGTAACCCTAGAACTAAGCAACACAACACCCCTACCTGCAAAAGTCTATGCAAACGAAGGCATAGTTCAACTTCTATTCTTCCAAGGCGACAAACCCGAAGTAACCTACGCTGATAGAAAAGGAAA
>CAYGTA010000101.1:0-12276 GCA_964352605.1 uncultured bacterium
TTTGTTAATATCTAATTTTAATAACTTAGCGTTGGCTTTTTAAGCAAACGCTAATGTTGAGGAGCATTAAACATGATTAGTGGTGTTGTAGTACCAACCTTAACTCCCATGCAAGGTCAATCTGTAAACCCTGAGGGTTTGGTTGCGCTTATTGAGTTTCTTATGGCCAAAAAGGTCAGCGCTGTTTTTGTAAATGGAACAACAGGAGAAGGCAACCTTTTAAGCCTTCAGGAACGCCGTGATTGTGCCAAAATAGCTATCGAAACTGCAAACAAAAAGATGCCTGTTGTTGTTCAGATTGGCGCATCTAGTACACGAGATAGCATAGAGCTAGCAGTTCACTCTGCTGAGTCAGGCGCTAATGCGGTTGCGTGCATAAGCCCCAACTTTTTTGCCTATACCGACAATGAATTACTAGCATTTTATAGAGAAGTTGCTAAAGCTGTTGCACCACTCGAGCTTTATCTTTATAACATTCCAGCTCGAACGGGTAATACGATTTCTGCTGCGGTTGCTGAGAGTCTTTCGCAGGAAAGCAATATTGTTGGTATTAAAGACTCTTCTGGTAGCATGCCGCAAATTTTAGACTATTTGGCGATTCCTGATTTTGCAGTTTTGCCGGGTGCTGATTTGCTTGCCACTCAAGCGCTTAATGCAGGTGTGAAAGGCATGGTGGCGGGTCCTGCAGGTATTTTTCCTGAACCTTATATGGAACTTTGGAATGCTTGGCTGGCCAAAGACTATAAGTCAATGCTTTACTGGCAAGCTGTTATTACGCAGATATCTCAACTTATTGCTCACGGTGGGCGTTTAGATTTATTAAAAGGGCTCATGGCCAAACGGGTTGAAGGTATTGGCATAGTGAGAGGCCCGTTGCTGCCAGCAAGTAAAGAAGAACTCGAGCTTCTTCAAGGGGAGCTGCGTGAGGTTCTTATGAACACAACTTTAACTGAGGATGCTTATTCTTGGTTGTAGCTTTTTGAGTTTCTTTTATAGAGCTAGGGGTGCATAGCCAAACTGTTTGGGTAGCCAAAGAACAATCTCTGGAAACAAAATCATTACGAGTAAGGCTGAGACTAGCACGACAAAAAAGAGCCAGATTTCAGAGATGATTTCACCAAGGGGTATCCGTGTTACGGCATTTATGACAAATAGCAAGATGCCGTAAGGGGGGGTTATGAGCCCAATCATGCAATTTACAACTGCCACGACACCAAAATGTACAAGATCTATTTCTAATAGGTTACAGGTTGGAATAAATAGTGGGATGATAACGAGAATGATGGTTGTGGCGTCAAGGACGCAGCCAAGTAATAGTAGCAGTAGATTAACACCCAAAATAAAGACAATTGGGGCTACATCTAAACCAACCAAAGCTTCAGCCATGCGACTTGGAATATTTTCAGAGGCAACGACATAATTTAGAATAAGTGCGCCACCAATTACTAGGCCAATTGCTGCAGAAGAGCGGGCACTTTCTGATAATATGCTGAAAAACTTTTTGAAGGATAGCGCTCGGTAAAATACAGCTGCAAGAACCAAGGCGTAAAGTGCAGCAACAGCTGCAGCTTCAGTGGGTGTTGTAACACCACCATAAATGCCGTATAGCAAAATGACGGGCATCATTAATGCAGGAATGGCATTAAAGGTGTGTCGGGGTAATTCCTTTATCGGTACAGGTTCTTCTAAGGCAAAGCTACGACGGTGAGAAATATAGGCGTTCATTGCCATTAACACAACGCCCATAAATAAACCAGGGATGATGCCGCCAAGGAAAAGATAACCAATGGATGTGTTAGATACGAGGGCGTATAGAACCATAGGAATGGATGGTGGGATGATAGGGCCAATAGTTGCAGATGCTGCGGTGATAGCAGCAGCGTAACCACGAGGATACTGACCTGATTTGGTCATCATGTCAATAATGATTTTGCCTATGCCTGCAGCGTCAGCAACAGCTGAGCCAGACATACCTGAAAAAATGAGAGAAGCAACAACATTTACGTGGCCTAAGCCGCCACGAAAACGACCTACCCAAGCAACACAAAATCTAAGAAGCCGATCTGTTATGGTGCCTGCGTTCATAATGTTTGCCGCAACAATAAACAGAGGTACTGCCAAAATGATAAAGCTTTGGTAGAGCCCGTCCATGAGTACTTTGCCTGCAACACCAATACTTTCACCACCTACCGCAAGGTAGACAATTGAACCAACCAGAATTGAGTAGGCAATAGGTATGCCAATACCTGCTAATACAAAAAGAGTTGCAATGCAGAGAATAAATGCGAGGCTCATGTTGCTTGCCCCTCATTATCTCGTTGCCCCAGTTCAGTAGCATGGCGAAAGGTTTGCCAAATATGTAAAGCGTACCTTGCAGGAATAACAATCAGAAAAATAATGTAAATCATGTAGATATGACGCATTCGAATCCAATCACCAAAAAGATTAGATAGCGTTGCGGTTCTCTTGAGTCTTAAAATATAAAAGCGGTCAAGGGTAGGAGAAATAGATAATAACAAGGCAATAATAATAGCTAGCCCACCAACGACAATAAACCACTTGCGTACACGCGGACGAACCGCAAGATAAAGAATGTCAAAAGTCACATGGTCTTGATCTCGAACAACAAAGGCATTTCCGAAAAAGATAAGCCAGACCCACAACGCAAGACAAAACTCTAAAGTCCACCCAAAGTTGTTTGGCTCGAGTATTGGCAGAGCTTCAGCTATCCAGCTTAGTCTGGCTGAGTAACGCACGGCCACTTGTAAAATGAAGGTTGCAAATATTGTTAGCATGAGAAGGGCAGCTATTGCATCTGCAAATCTGCGGAATTGCTTTATTATTGTGGCCATTTGACACCTAACTGATAGTTTCTCTTAGACGTGATTTTGGTTTTTATCTTTTTATCATTGAATTGTTTGTGGAAGTTTGAAAAGAAAATCTATAGCAATTGCTTGCTTTGTTGTTTTATATAGAAAAACCTCCCCAAATTTGGGGAGGTCAGATTTACATGTATCACGTTTTAAAACTAAACTTGCTTAATTGCCTAGCGCGTTTATTTGCTCTAGTACACCTTCTGGCCATGATTCAGTGAATTCTGAGCCAACATATTGAGCTTGAACATGCTCGCGGAAAGCTGTTAGGTCAGGCTCGTAGATTTCAAGACCTTGCTCTTCTAGAAAGGCAACCAATTCTTCTTCTTTTTGAAGCTGTGCTTGACGGCCAGATTCAGCAGCGTCTTCTGCAGCTTTTTGAATGACGGCTTGCTGCTCAGCACTAAGGCTATCCCAAACTTCTTTTGAGAACGCAATGTAGTTGAGGTCGACGAGGTGTGAGGTTAATGCGATTTGTTTGGTAACTTCGTAGAATTTTGAGTCAACAACGGTTGGTAGTGGGTTATCTTGCCCATCAACAGAACCTGTTTGCAATGCTGTGTAAACCTCAGTGAAGGCCATTGGCGTTGGGTTAGCACCAAGAGCACTACCAAGGAACTGCCATGCGTCTGTACCGGGCATGCGTAGGTTCACGCCAGCAAGGTCAGCTGGTGTCATAACGTTTCTTTCATCGCGAGTAAATCTCAAATTTACATGGCGACGACCAAGATACATAACGGCAAGAAGCTTAACACCAAGTTCATCTTCAACAGTTTGCTTAAAAGAATCCATTAAAGGATCATTAAAAACACGTACCTGATGCGCAGCATCTTGGTGAACATAGCCAGTGGCAAAAATTGAAAACTCAGGAAAGAACGTAGCCAATTCTTGAGCTGATGTAATTGACATTTCAAGATCGCCAGTAGCAATAGACTCGAGTTCGCTGCCTTGTGCTATGAGTGAGGCATTGTAGTGAGGTTCGTAGCTTGCAAATTCAGCTACAGCAGGAGCGAAGACAGTAGCTAAAGCTACTGAGCGTTGATCAGTTTCGGTAGCTGGTGTAGACATACGAAGACTGATATTTTGTGCTAAAACTCCTGAAAGTAGTGAGCTTATGAGTACTAGGCTAACGATTAACATAGTACGGCGCGTGATTATTTTATGCATAGGGGTTCTCCTATCAAGCGTTTATTCAAGATAGATCGTTGCTGCTTCTTAAATCATGATTAATACTGCAAGCTCTGGTTTTGCCAGTGACCGTAGGCAATAGAATGATTTATTTGGCTATAAAATCGATCTTATCGAGTGGGGTGACTATAACTAAAAATGGCATACCTGTCAATTCTATAAAAGAAGAACTATCTTGGTGTAATGGGGTAGATAGCTACGAGTAGAACGTGAGCTATTTAGCCTGTTTTTTCGTATGCATTTATACGGGGTTTAGACTTACGAAAATACGAACCCAATTGCAGTTGCAAGAAGCAATGCAGCAGTGACTGAGTTGGTTTGTTTTTTCTCCTCTAGGATTTTGATACATTTTTGTTCAGCGGTCGCACGAATGGTTTGATAGTGCAAGCATTCGTGGAAACGCCAGAAGTTCGTATTTTCAAAAAATCATTTATGGAAAAAGTCTTGTCTGAAAAAAGCTTCGCATAAGGTTTAATGATGGGTTTTGAGAGAATAGGTTTAGAATGAGTTTTGCCCCTCATGATGATTATAGCCTTTTGCATTTAAAACGCTTGCAGTGTTTTAAATGCCGAGCTAGGTGAGTAAAAACGGATGGGCTAAGTCGATGCTGTGCTTAAGCTGAAAACTGCCTATGATGTGGCTTGCCTCAGATTACAATTTTAGGATTCTAAGTTAACTACTTCGCCGTGGGCAGCTGAATTAGCAATAGCTTCAACTACCTTAAGATTCTGAAGTCCATCATAAAGACTAACAAGAGCTTTGGTTTCGTTACGAATGACCTGACAAAAATGCTCGAGTTGCGCAACCAAAGGGTCACTGCGTAGCAGTTCAACGGTGCTCAGCTCAAAAGGCTGCCACCAAGAAGCCTCTGACGCATAGCTTTTTAAGCGCATAGTTGGCATTTCAAGTGAACCTTTTGTACCGGCAAGCAGGTAACAATCCTCATTAGGATATGCGGCAAAGCTTTTATCTTCTTGAGAGGTTTGCTCCCAACTTTTTGCGGTTGCAGCTGTATCTGACAACATAAACGTACCAAGGATTCCCTCTTTAAAGCGAAAGCTTATTGCAACGGTATCTTCAACTTGAAAAGCTCGAGTTTTATTTGAACTAAAAGCTTGCACTGCGTCAATTTCACCACAAAGCATTCTGAGATTATGAACCTCATGAATCATGTTAATAAGAATGGGCCCACCACCAGGCTGCGTACGCCAAGCTGCTGCTTTAAAATAACTGTCAGGCTTATAAAACATAGCGTTACCCGTAACAGCTACGAGCTTCCCTAAAACCCCCGACTTAAGAACTGCTTGAGCCTCTTTCATAATAGGGCTATGGGCTCTGTGATGCCCAACCAAAATGCTGGCTTTAGACGCTTTTTCAGCAGCAACCAAAGCCAAGCCATCTTTCATAGAGGCAGCAACAGGTTTTTCAATTAAGGTTGAAATGTTAGCGCTAAGGCAAGCTAGACCTTGTTCAACATGAAGCTGATTGGGAGTTGCTAAAATAATACCATCAGGCAAAAGGCTACTAAGTAAAGACTCGAGTGTTTCGAAGTAAGCTGCGTTTGCTTGGGTTGCAAGTTCTTGGGCATTTGGACTAGGGTCAACAATAGCAGCGAGCTTACAACTGGGACTGCTTTGTATTCGTTCAACATGACGGCGTCCTATTAGCCCTGCGCCAACGACGGCAATGTTCAACTGGCGTTTATCTGACTTTGTTGTTTGCATTCAAATTTACCTGCCTTCACCTAGTAAAGAAACCCTCAAGTTTAGCTTTTGAACTTTAGAACACCGCTAAGGCTAAACTGTGTTAGCTATCTGAGCCAATGGGTTTAATAGCACTTACAATGCTATTAAACCCAAACTGAAGCAATATAAGCAAGGCTCGAGTGTACGTGCTGAGTTTTAACCGTTATGATTCGCGCTGTGAAACTAATGTATAGGGTTATCTTAATGATTTTAAATTTAAGCTTAGTATGCAGGTTGATTAAGAAAATTCATTTTGCTGAGTGTCTTTATTTCTGCAACGCAGAGGAATGCTAATGGAGAGAATTCGCTTGGGGCTTTTTGGTGTCGGCATTAGTCGTTCTCAGGCACCTCGACTTCATGTTTTGGCAGGGCAACTAAGTGGTTTTGAGGTGAGTTATGACCTGTTTGATCTTAATGACCTTGGTCATGAATCGATTGAAAAAGCCCTTAAACGAACCGCTAATGAAGAATTTCGGGGTGTAAATGTCACTCATCCTATAAAAGAAAAAGTTGCTAGGCTCGTTGCGGTGCCCAATGAAGCAATGCGACAAGTTGGTGCTGTAAACACTGTTCGTTTCCAAGACAATACGGCTTACAACACTGATTACTCTGGCTTTATAAAAGCCTTTCGAGCTAAGTTTGGCAGCGTTAAGGCTGGCAACGTTCTAATGCTTGGCGCAGGTGGTGTGGGTAAGGCCGTAGCTTTTGCCTTAAAAGAAATTGATTCCGCTACAAATCTTTTTATAGTTGATACTGACTTAGCCAAAGCTGAAACTTTAGGTGCTGAACTTGCTAAGGTAAACCTAAAAGCTTCAGCGCATAAACCTAGTGATTTGCCTGATTTAGTGAACGTTGACGGGCTTATAAACTGCACGCCTTTAGGTATGTACCAATATCCAGGGTGTGCGCTGCCTAAAAGCTTATTCGGAGGGCAAAGCTGGGCATTTGACGCAGTCTACACGCCACTTGAAACAGAATTTTTACTAAATGCAAAAGAAGCTAAATTAGACGTTCTGAGTGGCTATGAATTGTTCTTTTATCAAGGTATAGACGCTTTTGAATTATTTACGGGGCATAGGGTAGATGAAGATGCGTTGCGAAAAGCTTTGAGCTAATGCTTATTAATTTTTGTTCTTTCGATAAATGCCTTGAGTAGTCACTGTAAAGTAAAAATAGACATTAGAATTAAATAAAGAAAAAGCAACACCCCAAGAAAAGGAGTGCTGCTAATAAAGGCTAAATTAAAGGCTCGAGTGTGCTTGGCTTTGTGAGTTGTGGTTGCTGTGATCTTGATTGTGTATGCGGACAATATCAAAGTAACTTTCGCGCTCTTTTAAGGCGGCTGAGTTAACCATGATGCCGTTGGTGAAAAGCCAGAGGTCTTGCTGTTGACTGTCTTGGTGCCATACTTCGATTGGTTTGGGGTGTGTTTTTGTGGTGCTGGTCATGTCTGACCTCCTTTTCTTGAATTACAGTTTTACTCATTCAGTAAATCTGTTTTGTCGGCCATTAAACCTAGGTAAAATGGTTGACATTTCCCTTGCTTTTTGACCTTGCATGCATAATAACAAGTGGCTTATGCGGTTTTGCTTAGGTTTTGGCTAGATTTGGTTTACTAAGTTATCAGAATGTACTCATAATTGGGCTATTAGCTTTGCTAGTCTACGCACAGCCTCTTTTATTTGCAGCTCTGAAAGCGCTGTATAGCCAATAAGAAAGCCTAAACGCTTGGGGGGTACATGGTAATAACTTGAGATAGGATAGATGCCTACCCCTTCACGTTGTGCTCGTTCTGTAATGACGGGTTCTAACGATGCATCAAGCTCTTTAAACCAAACTACAACGTGAATACCTGCTTTGCTACCCATGATTTCAATGCTGTCAGCAAAATGCTCATTTAGAGCAGCCAACAACACCTGTCTATAGTTTGCATTAATAACTCGAGTGCGCCTTAAATGCCGTTCAAACTGCCCTTCTTCAATAAAGCTTGCCAGTGCAACTTGCTCAAGGCTCGAGTTTTGCCTATCACTTAACCATTTTAGTGATTTAAAAACTTCGATTAACGCTTCTGGTAGCACCATAAAGCCAAGCCTTAAAGAAGGGAATAAGGTTTTTGAGAAAGTGCCAACATAAATAACATTTTGCAATTCGGTTAAGCCTTGAAGTGCAGCTACGGGTTTGCCTTCATAGCGATATTCGCTATCGTAATCATCTTCAATGATAAGAGCATGGTGTTGCTTAGCCCAATCTAAAAGCTCGAGTCTGCGGCTTAATGACATGACTGTGCCTGTTGGAAACTGATGAGACGGCGTTATATAAGCTAGTTTTGCAGCTTGGCTGGGCATTGTCATGCCTTCTTCATCTACCTTTGTGTAAATGAGTTCGGCGTTGTGGGCCTTAAAGACTTTAGTGGCACCCTGATAACAAGGTTCTTCTACAATGACTTTGTCACGTTGATTAAGCAAAGCTTGACTAATTAAAAAGAGGGCCTGTTGCGAGCCACTTGTTATTAAGATAGTGTCAGCGGTGCAATTCACCGAGCGGTTCTGCTGTAAGTATTGACTGAGTACTTCTCTTAAATGATAATCACCTTGGGCATCACCATAATTAATATCTAATTTGTTTGCTGCTTGGGTTAAGTACTTCTTCCACAAAGTCATGAGCTTAGGGTCAAATTTTGCCAAGCCGTACCGTAAATTTAACTCAGGTTGAATCGTATAGGTCATGCCACCAGTAGGCTTTAGGTTAAGCGCAGTTTCAGCATAAGTTGAAAGCGAAATATCTAGGCTAGATGATCTAAGACTTGGGAGTTTTTTTGGCTTGCTTAACTGTGAAAGGTCTTTGCTAACAAAGGTTCCCTTAGCTTTTTGGGTTTCAAAATAGCCTTCAGCTATAAGTTGTTCATAAGCCAGTAAAACGGTATTTCTTGATACTCCCAAGAGGCTAGCTTGCTGCCTACTCGACGGAAGCCGAGTTCCGGCTTTAAGCTCAGCCTTCAAAATAGCCTGCTGAAAAGCCTCAAAAATTTGCAAATAAAATGCCTTTGAATCATCTAGCTGAATGAGCATGCTCGAGTGTAACAAACTGGTTCTATTAAAGTAGCGAAAACTGGCTCTTTTATAGGTCCACTTGCTGTGCTAAATTTTGCTTATGAATAGAAAAGTAGCCTTAACTGACGCGCTAAAACAAATTCCAAACAAAGAAGGAAAGCTATTTGCGACTGTTTTTAAACATGGTAGTTTAGAGGTTGAATTGTACACACCTAAAAACCATGACCCACAACAACCCCATGCTAAAGATGAGGTGTACATAGTAGCCAGCGGTACCGGCACTTATGTACATGCAGACAAACGGGATTCCTTTGTTACCGGAGACTTCTTGTTTGCAGAAGCAGGTGTAAGACACCACTTCGAAGATTTTAGTGAAGACTTTAAAGTATGGGTCTTATTTTACGGCCCACAAGGTGGAGAAACAAATGCCTAACAATGCCTTTGGTCAAGCCATCAGCCATGACTTAAAAAACTGGCAAGAACCCAACTTTCCAGAACACCAAAATCTAATAGGAACTCACTGCACACTCGAGCCTCTTAGTCCAAATAAACATGCTAAAGACTTGTTTCATGCAAATGGAAAAAATGATGGCAGCATGTGGACGTATTTAGGGTACGGACCTTTTAATAGCTTCGGTGAGTATGAAAAACTCCTAAGCGAACAGGCTAAAAGCCAAGACCCTCAGTTTTATGCCATAGTGCTAAATACAAGCAAAAAAGCAGTTGGTGTTGCGAGTTACTTAAGAATTGAACCAAGCGCAGGAAGCCTAGAGCTAGGGCACATCTCACTATCACCTGAACTTCAAAAAACAACCGCAGCAACCGAAGCTATGTACTTATTTATGAAACGTGCATTCGAACTAGGCTACCGGCGTTTTGAATGGAAATGTGATGAGCTAAACCAAGCTTCCTGCCGGGCAGCACAAAGATTAGGCTTGTCTTATGAAGGTATTTTTAGGCAAGCCACACACTACAAAAACCGTAATCGAGATACCGCATGGTTTGCAGCCATAGATTCAGAATGGCCAGCCTTAAAACAAGCCTTTGAAAAATGGCTCAGTCCTAAAAATTTTGATGAAACAGGCAAGCAAAAAGAAAGCCTAAGTGACTTAAGTAAACCCATCTTGAAAAAAAGTAGAGCCTAAAAGAAAGCCACCATTAACTATGTATATGCCACCCTTTAACGAAGAAAAAGACACTGAAAAACTATTGAAATTCATGCAGCAACATAATTTTGTAAGCATGATTTCAAACCTAGAAGACGAGCTCATAGCCTCTCACATACCTGTAACCTTAGAAAAAAAAGACAACGACATAACCATAACAGGGCATTTGGCAAGATCAAACCCACAAGTAAACAGCTTTGATAAAAACGAAGCCCTACTAATATTTACAGGACCTCACGCGTATATAAGCCCAAGCCACTACGAACAAAAAGCAAGCGTACCCACATGGAATTATGTCGCGATTCATGCTTACGGTATCCCCAAAGCCCTAAGGTTTAAAGACCAGCCCGAAAAAACCGAAGCTATGCTCATGCAACTCGTACACAAACACGAAAAAAGCTACGAAAAACAATGGCATGACCTAAGTGAGCACTACAAGCAAGGCATGATGCAAGGCATTGTGGGGTTTACTTTAAAAATAGATAAATTAGAAGGAAAATACAAACTGTCACAAAATAAAACGTTAAACGAACAACAAAAAATAACTCAAGCCCTTCTAACATCAACCTACTCCGAAGAAAACGAAACAGGAAAACTAATGCAAGAAAAGCTCGAGCTTGAACAGGGCTTTTAAACTAAAGATGCTCTTAAATAGCACCATAGGCTTAGAAGCTGGCGCTAGGGTAGCTGCGCAGGTTTAGATAAGGGTCTACCACGAATCTGCGTTCTACACTAAAAAACTCCTCACGCTCAGTAAGCGCAGCAGTATTAACCATGACACCATTCTCAGCAATCCAAAGATCAGCATCTTGATGGTCTTGCGTCCAGATTTCTTTTGCTTTAAAAACTTCATTTTGGTAAGTCATTATTTAATCTCCTTTCAAGAGATGATAAACAATACCTTTCAAATCAAAACATGTCCTCATACGTTTGTATGAGTCAAATGTAGTACTTTAGTGCCCACCGAAGTTCTGCTTCTGGCAGTTTGTATCTTTGCTATTGCTACTCTAGGGTTCTGCCATGCTGCCTCGCCTAACACTTAATTTACTTAGAGGCATTTGGCAAAGGGTTAGTCATTCTTTAGCAGTCATTTTCTGAAACCTATAACCATGATAGTCAATCTATCCAAGCCAAATTGCCTAGCAAACTAAGCAAAAAAGGGAGGTGAAGCCAGAACGTATTTATATAGCAAATAATTGCATATACTTTGCAAGTGAAATCAAAAGAAAACCAAGCCTACTTGCTCCTATGCTTAGCCTTATTATTCTGGTCAGGAAATTCCGTACTAGGTCGAGCAGTAAGAGACACCATTCCACCCATAGCCTTAGCCTTTTGGCGCTGGACCTTAGCTACACTAGTACTCACACCCTTCGCATGGCGCTACCTCAGAAAAGACTTAACAATCATAAAAGAAAACTTTGCGTTTATAACGCTACTATCATTTTTAGGTGTAGGTGCCTTCAACACGCTTCTTTACTCAGGACTTCAGTACACAGAAGCAGTTAACTCAGTACTTTTGCAATCACTAACCTCAGCCATTGTATTAGGCCTATCCAGATTCATCTTTAAAATAAAACTAATACCCCTACAAATCATAGGAGTATTCATAGCTTTTCTCGGCGCTAGCTTCATCATCTTCAAAGGCGACCTAAACGTATTTCTCAGCTTTAAACTCAACCCCGGTGATGCCCTCATCATGCTAGCAGTTTTCTTTTATGCACTTTACACCGTCCTTTTAAAAAAACGACCCACCATGCACCCGCTAAGTTTTGTGCTAGCAACCTTCATTTTAGGCCTGCCCATGATACTGCCTTTTTACCTCTATGAAAGCCTTAACGTGCAAGCCGTTAGCCTAAACCAAAGCACCCTGCTAGCTTTCGCCTATGTCGGTATATTCCCATCCATACTCAGCTATATATTCTACAACCGAGCGGTAGATGAATTAGGCGCAAACAAAGTAGGTTTATTTAGCTACTTAAACCCCATAATGGGCAGCATACTCGCAATACTACTACTAGGTGAAAGATTCAAACCGTACCACGTCATAGGCATCATACTCATAATGATAGGCGTGCTAATCGCAACAAGAGTAAAAGCAAAACAAGATAAAAAACCTATAAATTGAAAAGACAAATCTTGCAGTTTCAGATTCAATAAGAAAAACGCAACATGCAAACCCTTAGATTTGAAGCAATACTAATACCAAGTCCGAAAAGGTACTTCATAAACTCTTGCAGAGTTGATTACGTCCCGA
>CAYGTA010000102.1:0-12219 GCA_964352605.1 uncultured bacterium
CCCTAGGTCGGAATTATAAAGTCTTACGACATTTATAATTCAGCTTGGTATTAAACACTACATCGACTTAATCTATTCGTTTTTACTCACCTAGTTCGGCATTTAAAAAACTACAGTTTTTTAGATGCGACAGGCTATAGCACAGTCTTTGGCATGCTTAATTATTTGATAGGCAGCCTCAGTCGTGGATAGTTCGCTTACATCGATTGTCAAGACATTAGGATGTGTTGTCTGAAAAACAGTTTCGGTCTCATGACGCTGTCTTACCGTTGCTGCATTCGTATCTTTTCTTCGCTCTGCCCTGTTAGGAAATACAATTCTTCGTTCATTTTCTTCAATGTTGCAGAGCAGTCTCACGGGTATAAATACAGCTTTTCGCCAATTAGCTAAATCACGGCGCTGATAGAATTCAACCTGACTACCTTCTCCATCTGCTAGGTAATTCGTAAAAACGAAGCTCCAATCAGGCGGTGATAGCGTTGCAATCGCCTCAAACACAGCAGCTTCAATTTGGTGAACACGATGTCCAAAAGTATCAGGCAAACCCTTTTCAAAATCCACATCGACAACATTGTAAATAGGATTGCTAAGACTATGATTATCAATCAAGCGAGCACCTGTAAAAGATACTATTTCTTTAGCAATACTATATTTACCAACACCAGGAAAGCCCATAAGATAAATAAGGCTGTTAACAAGTTTAATTATTTACCTCCAAAAGACTTCTGAATTGATATAACAGCTTTTTATTAACTGGGTACAAATGCGTAAACTCGAGTGCCTTCATTGGGTGCTGTGGTTATGGTGAAGCCCCCGCTGTGTCCTTCGAGGCGCTCTTTCATTTGTTTTAGGCCTAGACCACCTGCGCTGGTTATTTTGTCTGAAACTGCGCCTAATTCAAATCCTATACCGTCATCTTTTACTTCTACAAAAACTTGTTGCGCTTCGCTAACGCCTACGTTTATCCAAACAGTTTTGGCAAAGGCGTGCTTTGCAACATTATGCATGGCTTCTTGAAAGATTCTAAACAAGAGTGCTTCACTTTTTGCGCTCAACTGAGGAATTTCATCAATTGAGAAATGAACTTCTATGGAGTTCTGCTGGTCATAGTCTTCACAGTATTGCCTTAATGCCCCTACAAAACCATGCCGCTCGAGTTCTATGGGTCTTAAAGCAAAGATGCTGCGTCTTACTTCTTTGATGGTTTCACGGAGTGTGTCTTTGGTGCTGCTAAGTTCAGCTTCTGCTTTTTCAGGGTCTTTAACCATAATGCGTGACACGAGGTCTAGTTTTAAGGCGCTGAAAGCTAGGGTTTGTGCAACACCATCGTGTATTTCTCTGGCAATTCTTGCGCGCTCTTCAGCAATGGCTAGTTCTTCTGATTGTAGATATGCTCTGGCATTTCTAACAGCTAAACTTACTTGACCGGCAACCAAGTTAAGAAAAGGTAAACTTTTTAGTTCAAAATGGACGGGTGTTTCGTGACTGAGTACAACTACGCCAAGCAATTCTCTTTCAGCAAGTAAGGGTAAAGCTACTGCACTTGCTGCGTTACCAAGAACAGGTCCAAGGCGTTCGGAGGGTTCTAAATGAGAGGCTACTTGTGGGGCAGACTCGAGTACTGCTTGAGCGGCGAAGCCTTCTTCTAGGCTGAGGGTTCGTAGGCTGCTTGTTGATAGGTTTCCTTTGCATACTTGGAGCCTTAGTACGTGGCCTTCTTCTAAAAGATAGCAGCCACCACTGGTTGCGTCTGTTCGGGTCATCATTTGTTTGAGTAGTGCTTCTAGTAGTTTTTCAAGATTTCCTTCTGCTTTTATGCTTCGGTCTACTTCTACTAGGGTTAAGAGGTCACGCATGCGGCCGCTAGCTGCTTCAGCTGCAGCTGAAAATTCGGTTGATAAGATACTGAAGCTTTCTTTTTGCTCACTGCTTGGTTGCTTTAGGTAGTAGCTATGGACACTGCCACTCAGCCGACCCATTTGGGTGAGTGGAGCGGTTAGTACATGGTAAGTTCTGCCTTCTATGAGCGCAATTTCACTGGATTCTTCACCGTTATTTAGTTGCTTTTCTCGTTTTGACGCGTCAACTGTAAAGATTTCATCTAGGTCATAACTTTGACTTATGCTTACGCCCGCAGCATTTAGAAAAATTGCTGCGCCTTGTGCACCAGTTACTTTAGTAATGCCTTCACTTGCGGCAGATAAAGCTGTTTCTAAGTCAGGTGAGGTTGCAAACTGCTCAGTTACTTTTTGTATTTGACCTAAGAGCGCGTGGCTTGCTTTGAGCTCGATGAATAAACGTTGAAAGTCTGTTTGGGCCTCTTCTCGCTTTTTAACTTCAGACGCAATCCAGTTGAGGGTTAAGAAGGTCATGCTTGGTCCTAAGATGCTGTAAAACAAAAGGACTGACCAGAATTGCCATGCGTTTCCGCCCAGAGGAACAATGCTTAGTTGGTGCACAAGTACTACACCCACAATGGTTGCTGGAAGCCAGAATCTGGCTAGCATGATTTGCTGGTAGAGGCTGCGGTGTCCTGCTGGTAGTGGTTTTACTTCTTCTGGAGACTCGAGTCTTAAGGGTAGTTTTGCTGTTGATCTTAGTTGATCCACTATGATTTCCTTGGTTTTTTGGGTCTAAATTCGCTTGTAAGGTAAGGGAAGATGAGTAGGTAGACGACAACCATGACTGAAAATTGAATCCATAAGTTGCTGAGTACGGGTACACCTAGTGTGGCTAGTAGCACCATGAGTCCTGCAACTATAGTGGCAGCTACAACGCTTTTAAGTACAAGTCTTAGTAGTTTTTTGGGTGTTACTTTTTTAGCTTCGATTAGTTCTTGTTGTTCTTTGCTTAGCTTTTTTGCTTTTGCCATAATCAGTAGTCTAATGTATTTTTAGAGTCTTTCCAATTATGGCTGGAACAATTTAGAGTATTAACTGTTGCGTTTACAGTATTGACTGTTGTGTTTTAGGCATCTAACCCAATGTGTTTTAGGCATCTAACCCAAAAGCCGTGTGAACAGCTTTTAAGGCTTCCTTTGCTTTTTCATCTTGAATAACTACTGATACACGAACTTCACTGGTTGCAATCATCTCTATATTTGCACCAACACCAGAAACAGCCTGAAAGACTTGCCCTGCCACACCGGGGGTAGACCCTACAGCTATACCTACAACTGATAATTTTGCAATATTCAGATCAGCTTCAGCTTTGGCTTCTAAGCGTTCGAGAAGCGGTGCGATTGCGTCAAGTGCATCTGCAACTTGGTCCTTATTTACAGTGAAAGACATTTGTTGTCTTGAGGAATTATCACCGGGTACACCCTGAATAATCATATCCACACTAATGCCTGCTGCACCTAAAGTCATAAATAAATCCGCTGCAGTACCTGGTTTATCTGGCACACCAAGCACGTTAATGCGTGCATGATTCAAATCTAAAGCCACACCCGTAATAGGGCTATCCGTCTTCATTTTTTGTTCCTCCGAAAGCTTAGTAACAATTGTACCTTCGTTATAACTAAAGCTCGAGCGTACATGGATTTTTACGCCATAGCGCCTGCCGTACCACACTGCTCTTGGGTGCAAAATGCCTGCACCTAAAGACGCAAGCTCGAGCATCTCTTCATAATCTATAAACTGTATTTTTGAGGCGCTGGGAACAACATGCGGGTCAGTTGTATAAACACCTTCAGTGTCTGTATAAATTTCGCATTCAATTGCACCTAACGCAGCTGCAATCGCTACCGCGGTTGTATCGCTACCGCCACGACCAAAAGTTGTTATGTTCCCTGCTGCATCTTGTCCTTGAAAGCCTGCCACCACCGCAACATCATGCGTTTCGAAACACTCGAGCATGCGTTTTGGGTTGACTTCTAAAATACGGGCGTTGCCACTTTGAGCATCTGTTAAAAAGCCTGCTTGTGCACCTGTAAATGATTGTGCTTTTATACCTAGACTTTGCAGCATCATGCTTACTAAAGCTATTGATTGCTGTTCACCTGTCGCCATGAGTACATCTAGTTCACGCCTACTGGGTCTGGCGGATACTTCTTTTGCCATTGAAACCAGCCTGTCGGTTGATCGGCCCATAGCTGAAACCGTGACGGCTACTTTTTTGCCTGATTCAACGTAACGCGCTATACGGCTTGCTACTTTATGAATGCGATCTAAATCCCCAACGCTAGTTCCACCAAATTTTTGCACCACAATATCAAAAGGATGCTTTACTAAGTCATGTGACGCCATATCCATAAGGAGCAAGAATACCCTTTTTGATTAGCATTCGTAAACCGGTAGAAAAGCAAACATGTGAACGTTAGAGAAGAATAAAACCAACATTTAGAACCCCTGTCAAGAATAGCAAACGCAAATAGCTTATACTTTTAAAGAAATGCCAACACCTGAACTCAAAAGCTTAGAGCTTCATGATGCTTTCTCAGTACTCAATCAAGACCTTTTCAAGCAAGTCCTTGAAAAACTCGAGCTTGTTTCTTTTGCACCAGGTCAGGTCATTACTTCAGCTAATTCTGATAGCGCATTGTATGGCATTATTGCGGGTGCAGTAGATGTCAAAGATGCTGAGGGTCGCTTGCTTGCTCGTTTAGCTGCAACTGACTTTTTTGGCTATGAACAGCTTCTAAATTTAAGTACTTTAAGTCCTTGGGTTGAGGGCTTTGAATCTGGTCAGCTTTTTAAATTAAGCAAAGCTAATTTTGAGGCTTTGCTTAAAGCTCAGCCCAGCTTTGCTGACTACTTTAGAAAGCTGCATATGCGTTCAGTTAGTGACGCTGTTAAGCATCTTCAGGCAAGTGAATCAGGCACTCAGCTTTTGACCATGCAAGTCAAAGACCTTATTAAGCGTGCTCCTGTTCAGATAGACCCTGAGAGTAGTATTCGTGAGGCTGCTGAAGTTATGACGTACGCGCGAATATCGTCTTTGCTGGTCATGAAAAATGATTATTTGCTGGGCATAGTTACTGACCGAGATTTAAGAGGCAAGGTAATAGCCAAAGGGCTTAGCTCAGAAGAGAGCATTGCCAGCATAATGACCGAAAATCCTATTTGTTTAGCTGCAGAATCTTTTGCCTTTGAACTTATTTTGACTATGACAAAACACAAAATTCATCATATGCCTATTGTTGAAGGTAAAAAGATTATTGGCATGTTAACCACCACAGATTTACTGCGCATGCAAAGCGCAAATCCCGTTTTTTTGGTAGGTGAAATAGCTAAGCAAACAACAGTTGAAGGTGTTGCTTTGCTGGCGCAACGTTTGGTTGATGTTGTTCGTCAACTTGTTGATGCTGACGCAACTGCCTATGACATAGGCAGAATCATTACAAGCATGGGCGATAGTATAGAAAAGCAGCTTTTAACGATTGCTGAAGAAGCACTCGGAGAGCCACCAATAGCTTATCTTTGGTTGGTTTTAGGGTCACAAGCAAGACTCGAGCAAACAGCTCACAGTATGCAAAAAAATGCACTTTTACTAAGTAATGACTTTCAAGATGAACATGATAGTTACTTTTCTAAACTTGCTAGATTTGTGAGTGACGGTCTTTATGCTTGTGGCTTCAAATACTGCAACGATAACCTTATGGCAACCAATACTTCTTGGCGTCAGCCTTTAAACGCGTGGCAAAGCATGGTTGATACTCAGATGAGCAGTTCAGCAGCAAGCAACACTCCTTTAGCGACCCTGAACGATTTAAGACCTTTACATGGCGACACAGAGCTAATGCATAAGTTACACATAAACCCCAGTCAAAACGAGTCAAGTAAAAAATACCTCCAGCAATTAACAAAAGAGGCACTCGAGCATAAACCTCCGTTAGGCTTTTTTCGCCAGTTTGTAGTTGAGACAAGCGGTAGCCAAAGCGAATTTCTAAATCTAAAAATTAGGGGTATTTTGCCTATTGTTGAACTAGCTCGAGTTTACGCTTTTGAGTTGCAAAGTCCTGAGCTTAATACGAGGGAGCGTTTAAGTCAGGCACAAGAAGCTGGCCTAATGAGTAGCGAGGATGCACGTAATTTAAAGGATGCGTTGGAGTATATTTCTTACCTTCGCATTCGGCATCAAGGTAGGCAGGTGAGAGCTAGGCAAGCCTTAGATAACAAATTAAGCCCGAGTGAACTCTCGAGCTTTGAGCGTGAACACCTTAAGGATGCCTTTAAACTTGTGAGTCAGGCGCAAGCTAAGTTAGCGCAACGTCATGGGCTTAGATTCTTTAGGTAATCACCGCTAAGTTCACGCATCTGAATAAGCAGCTGATTGCTTACGTGGCTTTAAGATTCTAAGGTGCTTAAATCACCAGGATCTTCACCTAATTCTTGAGCTTTTAAGAGCCTTCGCATTATTTTTCCACTGCGGGTTTTAGGCAGCGTGTCTACAAAACTTATGGCTTGAGGTGTAGCTATCGGACCTAGTTCATCACGTACATGCTGGGTTAACCTTGCTTGTAAATCTTCATTAGCTTCTATCCCATTTCTAACAACCACAAAGGCTTTTATGGCTTCGCCTTTTATTTCATCTGGCACGCCAATAACAGCTGACTCTGCCACGGCAGGGTGCTGTACTAAGGCACTTTCAACATCAGCAGTACCAATACGGTGACCTGCCACACTTAGTACATCATCCGCACGACCCAACACACTAAAGCGTCCTTGCTCATCTTTTATAGCTATGTCGCCTGTTAAGTAAAAGCCTTCAACTTGACGCCACGCCTTTTCATAGCGCTCATGATTACCAAAAATAGTTCTAAGCATGTGCGGAAAAGGACGTTTCAAGGCAAGTAATCCACCAACGTTAGAGCCTTGCTCTACCCCATCATCATTAATAATGACCGCCTCAACACCGGGGGTAGGTCTGCCAACAAAACCAGGTTTGTGCTCTTGAATTGCGTGCGTAGCTAGCGTTGGCCCTCCTAATTCTGTTTGCCACCAGTTATCCATGACATAGCCATGATCTTTAACAAGGTGTTTCATGGCCCAACGAAAAGCCTCAGGGTTTAAAGGCTCACCTGCAACCGCCAGAATACGCAAGCTGCTAAGATCAAACTGCTCAGGGTAGCTTTCACCCATACGCATCCACATTCGAATAGCTGTAGGCGCGGTAAACATAGCTGTAACACCATATTTTTCGACAATCTCCCAAACAATGCCAGCATGAGGCGTGTCAGGAGCGCCCTCACGAAAAACAGTAGTCACCCCTGAAACCAGAGGCGCGTAACAAATATAAGAATGCCCCACAACCCAACCAATATCACTCATGCAAAAAAAGACATCATCATCTTTTAAATCATAAAATGTCTGCAAATGATAAGCCGTACCCACCATATAGCCACCATGAACATGCACCACACCTTTAGGCGTACCCGTTGTACCCGAGGTATACAAAACATAAAGCGGATGTTCAGCATCAAGCTCTTCAGCCTCACATACAGAAGGGTGTTTTAACAAGGCATCAAAATCAACTTCTTTTTCTTTAAGCGGCTGCTTAGCCTCACGACTGAACACAACCACATGCTCAACAAACTCGAGTGGTGCTACTGCTGCGTCGGTAATACTCTTTAAATCAACAGTTTTTTGTCTCCGGTAACCCACATCTCCTGTTATGACAACTTTAGCTCGAGCATCTTCTATGCGTGCTCTAAGCGCGCCTGCTGCAAAGCCAGCGTAAACAACACTGTGTACTGCACCTAATCTGGCGCAAGCGAGCATACTGGCAACCCCTTCTATGGTTAATGGCATATAAATGACGACACGATCGCCTTTTGCTACACCAAGTGACTTTAGGCCGTTAGCAAGACGATTTACCATGCTTAGCAGCATGCCGTAAGTTACGGTTCGCTCACTGCCATCTTCAGCAAGCCAAATAAGCGCAGCTTTGTTTTTTTTACCGCCTTCAACATGCCGATCAAGCGCATTAAGCGTAATGTTAGTCTTGGCCCCTTCAAACCAACTATGGTTCACCCCATCAAAGTTACAAACCTTATTCCAAGGTTTTGTCCAAACAAAAGAACCAGCAATGTTTGCCCAGAACGCCTCGTTGTTATCAATAGAATCTTTATAAACAGCATCATAATCTTGTAAAAATGCACTTTCTTTAACGCTTTGAGGGGGCGTAAAAATAGCTTGTTCTGCCAGTAAAGCCTCAATATGATCAACTCGAGCCATTTGTCCTCCGTTGTTTTCTTACTGTTTTACCTAACTACATTTTTTTCTTAGTTGCATCGTACCTAGTTGTTTATTAGGCGTCAAGAAGAACCTTGCCAAATTTGTTTTTAGCTTGATGATAGTTGTCAACTTAGGCTATTCTCTTAGAGTAAAAGTAAAGTCTGTTTTACGATTAATGTTCTTAAGGAGGGACCCCATGTCCGAGCATATTGAATCGGTCTTACAAGAATCACGTAGATTTAGCCCTAGTGAAAGTTTCAGAGAAAATGCCAAAATACAGACTGTTGAAGCGTACCAAAAACTTTATAGGCAATCTCTAGATGACCCTGATACTTTTTGGTCTAACGTAGCTAACGAATTACATTGGTTTAAGCCTTGGGATAAAGTTCAAGAGTGGAATGAACCTTTTGTTAAGTGGTTTGTAGGCGGTCAGACCAATCCTTCTTATAACGCACTTGACTATCAAATTGAGCAAGGTCGAGGCGATAAAGTTGCCATTTTATGGGAAGGTGAGCCGGGTGATACCCGAGCCTTAACGTACAACGATATGTTGGCTGAAGTATCTAAATTTGCTAATGCCATGAAAGCCAAAGGCATTAGCAAAGGCGATAAAGTTGCCATTTATATGCCCATGGTTCCTGAAGCTGCCGTGGCTATGCTTGCTTGCGCAAGAATTGGCGCAACCCACTCCGTTGTTTTTGGTGGCTTTAGTGCTCAAGCTCTTGCTGACCGTATTTTAGATGGTGATGCCAAAGCAGTTATTACTGCTGATGGTGGCAATAGACGCGGTAGTATTTTCCCACTTAAACCTGCTGTAGATGAAGCTTTAGAACAGTGCCCAGATGTAACAAGCGTCTTTGTTGTTAAACGCGGCGAAAACGATGTGACAATGAAAGAAGGTCGTGACCACTGGTACCACGAAGTTACAGCTGCTGAAAGTGCAGACTGCCCTGCTGAACCCCTAGATGCT
The DNA here is from genome assembly GCA_964352605.1 of uncultured bacterium. Taxonomy (GTDB): domain Bacteria; phylum Deinococcota; class Deinococci; order Deinococcales; family Trueperaceae; genus JAHEBB01. The sequence goes on from CAYGTA010000102.1 coordinate 9,148, forward strand.
GAACATCCCTTGTTTATTCTTTACACTAGCGGGTCAACAGGTAAACCCAAAGGCGTATTGCACAGCGTTGGCGGCTACCAAACCTACACTTACTTAACCAATAAATATGTCTTTGACATGAAAGATAACGACATTTTTTGGTGTACAGCAGATGTGGGTTGGATAACAGGTCACTCTTACATTGTTTACGGCCCCATGTTTAATGGCGTCACCCAAATTATGTACGAAGGTGTACCTAACTATCCACATTCAGGTCGTTTTTGGGAACTCGTAGAAAAATACAAAGCTACCATTTTCTACACCGCCCCAACTGCCATTCGCGCCTTTATGAAATGGGGCAATGAGCATGTCGAAAAGTTTGACCTGTCAAGCTTACGCTTACTAGGCACCGTAGGGGAACCCATCAATCCAGAAGCTTGGATGTGGTATCAGCGCGTTATTGGCAACAACAACTGCCCTATTGTAGACACATGGTGGCAAACCGAAACAGGCGGCATCATGCTAACCACCCTACCCGGCGCACATGACGCAAAGCCCGGCAGCGCAGGCCTGCCCTTCTTTGGCGTAGAACCCGCCATTGTAGATGTAAATGGGGTTGAAAAGGGAGATAACGAAGGGGGCTTCTTGGTTATGAAGCGCCCTTGGCCCAGCATGATAAGAACCGTCTACGGCGATGATGACCGCTACAAAAATCAGTACTGGACAGAAGTACCCCACGTTTACTTTGCAGGTGACGGTGCTAGACGAGATGAAGATGGCTACTACTGGATTATGGGGCGCATAGATGATGTCGTTAACGTATCAGGTCATAGACTCGGCACTATGGAAGTAGAAAGCGCCCTAGTTAGCCACAGCACCGTCGCAGAAGCCGCTGTAGTAGGCAGACCAGACGAACTCACCGGACAAGCCATCGTTGCCTTTGTAACCCTAGAAGGCAGTCAAGAAAGTAGCGATAGTCTCTTAAAAGAACTACGTGACCATGTCGCCAAAGAAATAGGCGCCATAGCCAAACCCGCAGAAATAAGATTTGCTGACGCCCTCCCTAAAACACGCAGTGGCAAAATAATGCGTCGCCTTCTAAGAAACATAGCTGCAGGAGAAGACGTAACAGGTGACGTGAGCACCCTAGAAGACCGCAGTGTTGTAGATAAACTACTCGCCAACAAATAAACAACCCAAACCAAAAAAGCTCGAGTCTTAAAGCTCGAGCTTTTTTATTGCTAAACTATCTTTATGACTCATTTAGATGTTGCTTCTCAGCTTGCTGCTACACCTACTCATTTACGTCAGCTTTTAAGTCTTGTGTCTGATGATTTGGCGCAGTGGCGACCCAAAGAGGGTGCTTGGTGTATTAATGAAGTCATTGGTCATTTAATTTGGGCAGATACGCATGCGTTTTCTGATCGCATTAAACTCATGAGCAGCCAAAACGGTGCTAGTTTAATGCCGCTTAATGTCAATCAGGCAGCTATTGAGCGTAAAGATAATCTAAAGCCCTTAGCAGTTCTTCTAGATGAATTTGAAACCGTAAGAGCAGAACAAGTGGCTTATGTCAAAACTCTAGATGCCTCTAAGCTTAGTAACAGCGCAGCTTATAAAGGTAAAATCTGGCTGGCTTCTGACTTTTTGTATGAATGGCCTTTTCATGATTACGGTCATATTGCACAAATCATGCGTAATTTAAGAGCAAACCTAGCGCCTTACATGAGTGACACCATGCGAACTGCAGTTGGTTATTAAAAATACAGCTGCTATAGCTGATTTCTTAATTTCAAATTATTATCACAATGAACTATTAAACATTGGCCTAATCACAGTCAAAAACCACATTACCCAAAGGGTTATTTAAATACGTATTATTAGCTTCTTCAAAAATGCCTTGATAGCGCTCAGAAATATAAGTCACACAAACGCCCCATGAGCCGCTATCTGCCACAATTGAATTTGTCATTTTTAAATAAGACTCGAGCCCTACTGAGATTGCCCCTTCTATGAGGTTGCTACCACCCGCATGCCGAACCTCGACAAAATCAAGTAGATTCGAGCGTGAGGCTGATTCGAAAAAGTAAACACCGTCCCAGTAGCCTGCTTGAGCCTGCTCACCCCTAAAGACAATTGGCTTTGCTTGTGTACCCACAGCTTGCAATGCGGCAGGACCATCAACATCAAAACTAGCACCCTCAGCCATAACAAACTCAATTCCCGGCTCGAGTGTTAAGGTACCTGCATTTAGATTTACAGTAATGTCAATGTAATAAGGTGTATTAAGAGCTTTCCATGTGGCACTACGGTAAACCTCGCTATCTCCACCAATTCCATCTAAAAAAACATAGGGTCTGCCGTTACTGGAACCGGCATTATAATCACTTTGCGAATCTAGCATGTGCGCCTGCGACGCAGCTATCTTAAGACCAAACAAGGCGTTATCTGAAAAGCGATTGTTTTCAAACGCTGTCACATTAACATCATTTAATTCAGCCCCATTAAAGTTACTACCCGAAACGCTCACATGTTTTAAAGACAAACTCGAGCCTAGCCCACCGTCTATAGCCCCGTCATGCCTAGCAAATACACCTGTATCTTCTTTACCTAAATTAATAACATCGACATACTCGAGTTTGCTTTCTAAAGGGCTTGTGAAGTACAGTCCATAAGCGTATCCCTTTATGGCTGCTTGCGCTTCAAAACGAATGCGATTGTCGGCTTGACCGAGTGCCATAAGTTGAGCATTGTCACTTATGCGAAGGCGCGTATCTTGGGCAAATTGTACAACTACGCCTGCTTCTATAGTGAGCGTGCCATTTTCTACACTTATGTTTTTCGTAATTAAGTAATCACAGGCAGAAGCTGTGTTTTTCATGACGCTAGACACGGTTATATCTTGACTAATCGTTACCGCACATGCACCTGTTACAGGTGGTTGGTTTGGGTTAGGCGGATTGCTTGGTGTGGGACCAATTGGTGGTGCTGTAGTGCCACTTGTAGAACAGGCAATCAGCAGAACAATCATACAAATGGCGTAACTACTTCCCCTCTAGGATTTGTAAATAGGATAAGCTAGTCTAATGCAAA